>JAIMBK010000045.1 GCA_023511535.1 Armatimonadota bacterium | reverse complement strand
TTGCTGATCTTTGGAAAGGAACCTGCCCGCCACCTCCCCCAGTCCGGGATCACCTACGCCCGTTTTCGCGGGACGGATTTAACCACGGAAATCCTGGACAAAAAAGAAATTAACGGCACCCTTCCCGAGGTGGTGGAACGGTGCGCCACCATTGTCCGGGATACGGTGGCGGTGCCGGCACAAATCCAGGAGATGAAACGCCAGGAAAAAGACGTCCTGCCGGTAGTAGTGATCCGGGAAGCCCTGGTGAACGCCGTCGTTCACCGCAATTACAGCATTACGGGCGCGAAAATAAGGGTTTTCCGTTTTGCCGACCGGGTTGAGGTGCGCAGCCCCGGCCGCCTGCCCAATACGGTAACGGTGGAAAAAATGAAAATCGGCACCTCCTATGCCCGTAACCCCTTTTTGCTCAAGTATATGGAAAACCTCCGCTACGTGGACCGCCTCGGCCGGGGAATTCCCATGATCATCAGGCAGATGAAAAACCTGGTAGGCAAAGAACCGGGGCTGGAGGAAAAAGGCGAGGAGTTCTGGCTGACCCTTTACCTCAAATGACGTCTGCCGGGCCAACCGGGGCGCTGTACCTTCCGGGGAAGCGAAAAGTTACGCACGGGAGAGATCCGGGGTTCTTGGCAGTGGCAGGATCTGGCTCATTGTGGGAGATGAGCGCATGATTGAGAAAACCCTTCACTCCGTGCTCATTTTTACGGCCACAGCCTTCTTTTCGTCGTTTTCGCCGGGCGCCCTGCCGGCGGTTCTCGGGGGCTCCGGCGCAACGGTCTGCTCCTTACTTACCCCCTACTTCTTGAAAAGCAACACCTTGAACATTCTCTTTCACATGGCCGGCGCCCGGTTTTTTCAGGAAAGGATCTTTCCCTGGGCGTTTATCCTTACTTCTTTTGTTCTGACGGCGGGATTCTATTTCCTGGCCCTGCTGATCTTCTCCCGCCGCGAGGTGACTTAGTACATCACCATACAAATGAGAATCCAAATAATTTGCCGGGAGGCCAAATAACGAACGGCTTTCCTGTAGATGAGGCAATAATTATAATGGATCATTAATTATGTGGAGTTGTACTTAGACGCTAACCCGCCAAACAGCAAAGGTTGGCTTTGCATTGAAACTGCTTATGGGGGGCCAGACCGGTTAACTGAATCTACATCCCGGGCAATACTATACTGTAAAAGGTACATCTTTTCACTGGCCTACCGCCTGAGGGGGCAGCGGGAAAAAGTGGAGGATCTGACCCAGGGAACTTTTCTGGCAACCGTTTATTTCGCAGGGCCGTAATCATCTGCCCTTCCCGGCCCACCTTTTAAACTCCTGTAAAATCCTTGCATCCTCTTTGCCGAGATCGTCGACCCCGGCCAGAGCCTCCAGGTGATGCTGGATTTCGTGAAAAATGGTCGTCCGTAATTCCTGCTCCCAGACGTGCCCGGGTTCCCCCTTGAAAAGGGCGGCAAAGGAACCGTGGTAAATGACGATAAAACACCCCAGGCCGTAGGGGTCCTCAACGTACTCCCCCAGGATGTACACGCCGTCGATTTCCGGATCGGGCCTGGCCTCCTCAACGACAACGATTCCGCCGTTTAAGCCGCGCAGGAATTCCGCGGGGATTTTTTCCACCATTTTGTCCGCCAGTTTCAGAAAACGGTCAATGTTCATACTCATCCCCCTCGGCTTACGCACCCGGCGCGCTGATTAATCCGGCGATTGCCTCTTCCGAAGCGGATTTAACCCGGCCGGACCTTGACCTGGTTGCCTTTCTCCGCCAATCAGCCGCCTGCTCTCCTGGCTGGGGCGGAGGATTCCTGGTAATAAGTTAATAAGTTAATAAGTTAAGTGCCTGGCACGCAGGATAATACCACCAGCCTGCTCTCCTCGCCGGACCGGTCGTCCCGGATATAGGCCAGCCGCCCGCCGTTTACGCCCAGGACCATCTTTTGGCCGCCGTCGGCGGTGATTTGGAATGCCCGGTCGCCCTGCATCCGGAAAATCTCCCCCTCGCCCCCTTCGCCCCGGTCAAGGAAGAAGCCGTCCGCGCAGCCGGGCGCGGGGAAGAAGTCATCCCAGAAATTAACGACGGAGGCGACTTCCACCGGCTTTTCCCCTTCCCGGACCACCCACAGGGAAGAACATCCATACCTGCTCACCGCGTAAAGCACCTGCTTTCCGTCCGGGGTGACGTTTAATGGTATAATGTGGGTGGCGTCGGGGGGTAAATCGGCCACTTTCGTCATTTTTCCCTGGCGGTCGGCCACCCACAGGGACTGCCATTCCATCGCGGCCTCCCCCCAGGGTCCGGCCTGGCCGGCGGGGCTGCTCTTGACTTTCCCAGCGGCAAAAGCCAGGTGATTGCCGTCCGCCCCCCAGCGGAAATTCGCCACCTGCGCCCCGGGGACGGTCAAACGGGCGACTTTTTGCCCTTCCGCGCTAATTATTTCCACTGCTTCCGCCACCGGCGCGGGGCCGTCTTCCCCCGGCACGATGGCGTAGTCGTTGGCGTATCGGTCGGCCTTTTGACCGGGCTTCAACGGCGCCGCGTAATAGGCCAGGTGACTGCCGTCCGGGGAATACCGGGGGAGGAAGTTCCAGTTCCCGCCGTTTAGCGCCAGGGCTTTTTCCCGGCCGCTTTCCAGGTTCAAGAGGAAAATCCCTTTTTGGCCCGGCTCCCACAGTTCGTAAACGCAGCTGTCGCCGGCGGGGGAAAGCCGGGGGTAAAAAAGGCCGTCGTAGGAAGGAATATTGTCTTTTAACCTGGTTTTTTTGCCGTCGGCGACATCCACCCGCCACAGGGCGCGGGAAGCCTGCACAAACACGCGATCAATGCCGGGGAGCAACTGCACCTGGCGGACCATGCCCTCCGGCACGGGGAGCCAGGCGATCTCCCGGGCTTCGCCCTGATCCGGCGCGGCCGCCCGCAGGGAAATTCCCCGCTGCCCCTGGTGGGCGCCGTCGGGCTGGGTTCCCTGGCGGGCGAAGACCACCTGGTTGTCCCGGGTCCAGCCCAGCAATTGCAGATCCAGCGTACCGCCGGTTAATTCCTTTTCCCCGACCCGGGCCAGGAGCCTGCCCCCGGAAGCGTCTAAAGCCATTACCCACAACCCGGCCGTCCGGCCGTCCGGATTCTCCTGGGCGCCTCGAAAAGCAATCCAGCGCCCATCCGGCGAAAACATGGCCGCAGCCGGCGTATAGTCAATCGTTCCCTGCCCCAGGTCAAAGGAAGCCAGGTGAATCGTCCCGCCCCTGGCCGTACCGCCGCCGGTGGTTACTTTGATCCCGAGAATTTCCGCCGTCTTTTCCGGCGGCGGCTGCGGCGGCTGCCCTCCCTCCTCCTGTTGCGCCGGCGGCGCCTGCCCCGGCCCCGCCTTTGGTCCGCAGCCCGCCGCCCCGATCACCAGCGCCAGCGCCGCCCCCAGGAACAGGCAGGCGGCCAGGTATTTGCAGCAGCCTTTCTTCACGCTCAATCCAGTCATCTCCCTTGCCTTCCGGCGATCTCCTGCCCGGTAATCTTTCTATTCTATCTGACGACGACCAGAGCGGTTTTGTTCCCGTACTGAAAAGGATTTCCCGGCAAGGAAGAAAGCCGGCGAAATACACACATCATCATGACAGGTCATTTAGATAAGCCCGGAACATATATTTCTCAAAATCAACGACTATATATTTTCTGCCCTTCTGGATTACTTTATGGCCTTCATTTTCTAAAAGTTTCTTTTGAGTTTCTACCCCGCCAGGATATTTCTCGTTTATTATTCCACCTGCTTTTAATGTCCGCCAATAAGGAGTAATATTTTCTTTCCTTCTGCTGGCACTTCTGCTGCCGCCTCAGCGGCAATGCGAGCAAAAATCCCGGTGGTTATCGGACAGCCAATTGTAGCACCATGTTTTTGAGCAAGTATTGCACAAATTTCATTAATCGTAATGAGCTTCCCTTTAGGTACCTTTTTCATAATTTCATCCACTTCAATAGGCGCTGGAATAACAACTGTATCACCAACTTTTGTTCCCCATCTACCAGCCATTTTGGGAGTAATTTTCTCTACTTTCGGCAGGTCTTTATTGTCCATCAATTTTTCCTGCCAAGATTTGCGTTTTTTAAGCATGTTGTTCACCTCCACAGTAAAAGTCATCTGTATGATCTATTAAAAAAGTAAGATTACTTCTGCCATTCTTTCTTCTTGGGAAGACGAACTGTTTAAATGCCGGCCGGGAAGAACCCTTTCCTCCCGGCCGGGCAGGGACCTTGAAATTTTTCCAGCTTAAATCAAGAGGATTTTCCTAAGCTACGGGAAACTGAACTTCCGTGACGTATTTTTCCGGCGGCACTCCCACGGGACCCACCAGGTATACCTCCCGGGACGAACCGGTAATGGTTAACTGCTTTTCGGCGATATATTGCAGGATGCCGGCGTACGTTGAGCCCACCTGGTCGTAAGGCCCGACGTGCAGCAGGCATACCGCCCGGCAGGCGGGAAGCTCTTTGATGCTTACCCGCCCGCTGCCGGGGGCTTCCCCGGCCACCGGCAGGCACACCTCCAGGTCGGCGCCTTCCGGCCGGTACTCCGGATCGTGGTGGATAAAGATGCCCGATCCGTTGACGGTCAACTTATGTAGATTAATAAAACCCAGCAACTCACCAAAGAGCTCCCCCACCTTCGAGTACGGCACGCGATCCCGGATAGAAGCCGCCCGCACTGCCGGCAATTCCTTGATTTGCGGCTCATTTACCTGATTAGCCCGCAAGATATTCTTCCCCCTTTGCAAAGAATCGATTTCTTTGGTGATCCTGGCCAAAACCCGTTGGTATTCGTCTACCCGCTGCCGGATGTGCTCCGCCTGATCCTTTAGCACCGCCGCCAGTTCCGCGGCGTCCAGGGGCTGTTTCAAAAGGTGTTTGATTGCCTCCAGGCCGAACCCCAGTTCTTTCAGCAGGGCGATCCGGCTAAACTCGTCAATTTGCTCGACAGCGTAATACCGGTACCCGGTCAACGGGTCGACCCGGGCCGGCTTAAGCAAATCAACCTCGTCGTAATGCCGCAGGGTTTTGGTGGTCACCCGGCAGATTTTCGAAAACTGGCCGATTGTAAACACCAAACACGTTCCTCCACCGGTGGATGTTTCTACGATACACCTTACCGTAAGGGTAAAGTCAATATTAGGAAGAAAAAATTTTTTACCAGTATTTTTTGAATCCAGAAATTTGTCGATTCCCTGTTTCGGTTGCTCACCCTTTTCTTAATTTCAGTTCAGTTGCTGTCGCGGCCCTACACTCGTTGAGGAAATCTTTAAGAAACCTGGATGTGGCCTTGACAATTTTTGATTCTTCCTTCTTTGCCTGTTTTCAATAAAATAAGTTTAACCCATCCGGTTCTATAAATTCAAGGGGTCCCAGGGTCATCAAACCGCAAGCCGAACTGCAGATAAATAGCATGCATCTCCATGAACCAGGGGAGGTCTTTTGAAATTCTTCTTGACGATGCTATTGAAACCAAACATTGAACAGGGTATGATATTTGCCGAAAGATTATCTACATTAATAAATAAAATAAATAAACCCAAAATGGGGGACCCAAGTATGTATTGGGATAAGCAGTACAAAAACAACGCGCGTCTCTGGGGAAAAACACCCAGCGTCCTCGCCCTTGCCGCCGTCAAATATCTCCAGGAGCACAAGCCGCCCGCCGAAGTGCCGGGCATCCTGGATATAGGCTGCGGTTACGGCCGGGATGCCTTCTACCTTTCTGAACACCTTAAATGTACCGTTTTCGGTATCGACATCTCGGAAAAAGCAATCGAGATGGCTAAAAAATATTGCCGGCAGGCTCCCCGGGTAAAGTTTCGGCGCTGCGGATTTACCGAACTGACGGAAGGCGGATTTGACATTGTTTTTCTGTCTAATTTCTACCAGTTGCTTAAAAAAGAGGAAAGGGCGGGACTGCTCCGGACGATCAGAAACGTTCTAAAGCCAAACGGGTTATTATTCTTAAGCACCCTTTCCAATCGCGATCCGGAACATTTTGGAAAAGGAATTCCCGTTCCCAACGAGAAAAATTCCTTCATCGAGAGCGTCTACCTTCATTTCTGCGAGCAAAGCGAACTCGAAAAGGATTTCTCCTTTTTAACGATCGAAGAATTGTATGAATACGAATATTTTGAACCGCGGGCCACGGGGGAAACCCACCACCACATTTCCTGGATCCTGATCGGGAAAAATGCATGAGCTAAACGTTTGGAAGGCGGTTCCGTAAAATGCAAAACACGATCGACGATAGCGAACCAATTGATTTTGAGGAAACAGTACGTAAACACCGGCAGTACATTTTTTCCCCGGCCTACCGCCTGACGGGGCAGCGGGAAGAAGCTGAGGACCTTGCCCAGGAAACTTTTCTGGCCACCTGGAAAGCCAGAACACAATTACGGGAGAGATCGGCGGTACGGCCCTGGCTGCGGAAAATTTGCGTGAACGCTTTCTTGCAAAGAGAGCGAAAGCGCTCCAGAGCAATGGAAATAAGTTATCACGAGCTATCCCAACTGGAGGAGGAAGGCAGCCGGCTGCAACTGTCCGCGCCTTCCCCTACCCCTGAAGAAGAATTGCTGGTTGACGAAACAATCAGGGAAATTCGGGACGGGTGCTTCACGGCGATGGCCACCCGCCTTCCTTTAGAGCAGCGGATCACTTTTGCCCTGGTGGACATATTCGGCCTCAACATTGAAGAGGCAGCGGCTTTGCTTAACCGGTCCTTACCTGCTACCAAGGGGCTCCTGCACCGGGCGCGCCGGAACTTGAACGCTTTTTTCGGCCGCCACTGCCAGTGGGTTCTCTCCGAAAACGCCTGCCGTTGCGTTTCCTGGCTGGAGTTTGCGGGCCGCCACGAAGCAATCAAGCAGGAAGTGCGCCGTCGGAATCTCACCCCGCCCGACTTCAACGATCCCGCTTTCGCCAGCAGAAGCGACCCGGCCACCCTGGAAAAAGTGCTGTCCCTTTTTCGGAACCTTCCTTTGCGCGCCCCGGACGAACAGTGGTTTCAAAAGGTGTTGGAGAACTTACACAACAGATAAAATTTTTTTCCAGGCCGCACCTTTTGTCCGAAAAATGCATCAAACAAAGTAGAACAATAAAACAAAGGAGGTAAAATATGGATTACGAGGTGATCTTAAAGGAACTGGCGCCGTGCGGCCTTGATTGTTCCAGATGTTTTGCGTATAGCGAGGGAGAAACAAAAAGGCTCAGTACAGAACTACTCGCCGCTCTCGGTAAATTTGAAAGGGTAACCGCCCGGCTAGCCGGGCTTGTGCCGGCTTTGCAGCATTATCCGGAATTTAAGGAGGTGCTGGTCTTTTTCACCCAGGGCAGCTGTCCGGGATGCCGGGCGGGCGGAGGGCAGTTTCCCCCTTGTTCAGCCCGGAGCTGTTTTAAAGAAAAAGGGGTGGACTTTTGTTTTCAGTGCGACGATTATCCCTGCGCCAGAAACAAGTATGACCCGGAATTAATGGCGAGGTGGCGCAAGATGAACGACCGGATGAAGGAAGTGGGTGTGGAACAGTTTTACAACGAACAAAAAAGGAAACCCAGGTACTGACTTGTTATCCACGTTTTTGCCGGGGCTGGTGATTGCCGGCCCCGGCTGATGTTACCGCCATCTTCAATGTACCGCTTTGCCTTTACCCAGGTACGGGCGCTAAATTTTTGCATACCCTCGGGTACATCCAGGATCTCCTGGCTGGCACTCTTGACAAAAACATGATTGTATCATAATATTAACACAATAAGATAGCAGGGCACCCTTTGAATTAGCTTAAATGGCATATATCTTAAAATCCAAGGAAAGGACAGGATAATAACCGGTGCTCGAGTTGGTTAATGTATCCAAGGCATACGCCGGAGGGCAGGTGAAGGCGGTCGACAACATCAATTTAAAAGTACGCAAAGGCGAAATCTTCGGTTTTTTGGGTCCCAACGGGGCGGGCAAAACGACCACCATTAAAATGATCGTCGGCCTTTTGCAGCCTGATGCAGGAACGATTCTGGTCGACGGAATTGATCTGGAGAAAGACCCCCTCGCCGCCAAACGCAAAATCGGGTACGTGCCCGATCACCCCGCCGTTTACGAAAAACTGACCGGGATCGAATATCTGAATTTCCTCGGGGATGTCTACCAGGTGCCCGCCGAAACCCGCCGGGAAAGGCTGGAACATTACCTGGAAATTTTTGAACTAAAGGGCGCAATTAAAGATTTAATCGGCAGCTACTCTCACGGGATGAAACAAAAGCTGGTTTTGACCGGCGCCCTGTTGCACGACCCGCCGGTCTGGATTATGGACGAACCCATGGTGGGGCTGGATCCCCGTTCCGCCTTCTTGCTCAAGGATTTGATGGCCGGTCACTGCGCCAAAGGGCACACTGTGTTCTTTTCCACGCACATCCTGGAAGTGGCGGAAAAGCTGTGCCACCGCCTCGCCATCATCAACCGGGGGCGGATCATCGCCTGTGGGACGCTGGCGGAGATCAAAGCACAGCACGAGAAAGAGACCCTGGAACGCATCTTTTTGGAATTAACGGGAGGCGCTCCCGTTCCGTGAAAAACCCGATTCTCGTTCTTCATTTAAGACGTCTGACGCCTGACGAACGACATTGGATTCGCAGGTGAGGGAAGCGAGTCGACAGCGCAATTGAGAAGTGGTTACCCGAAAACGGAGGCTGTTTCGTGCATCCTTTCATTTCACTGGTGAAAACGAGCTTTAACGTGTATTACGGCATTTCCGCCCTCAAGTATAAATATTTTAAGCAAAAGAAAGAGCTCTGGCGGCCGGTGGTCGGAATCCTGGGCGGGGGCGCCGGCCTCCTCGTCTTGATGGGGATGTATTTCTCCCTGGCAAGTGTCTTCTACGCAGGCGGGAAAATGCTGGGGCAGCCCTGGCTGGTGCTGGAAATGACCATTCTGCTGGGAGAACTGCTGGTATTCTTCTTTGGGCTGGGCTGGATCATTTCAGTCCTTTATTTTTCCAACGATCTCCCCATTCTCCTCCCCCTCCCCTTGAAGCCGCAAGAGATCTTGCTGAGCAAGTTCCTGCTGGTTTTGACCAACCAGTACGTTTTTCTGCTTTTTGTTTTCCTTCCCCCTTTTCTTATCTACGGAAGAGGAGAAGGGGCGGGCTTTCTTTATTACCTCACGGCCCTGGCGGTTTTCCTTTTCGCGCCCGTCATCCCGCAAGGACTCGGCACTCTGCTGGTTCTCCCCTTGATGAACTGGGCCAGCAAAAAACGGGCGCGCGACTTTTTCACCGTGCTGACCTACGTGCTGTCGCTGGGCGTGGCCATCGGAATACAGTTTCTTTTCCAGAAGAATCCTTTTTTCCACCAGTCTAAAAATATCGCCGGGCTGACGGATCAGGTGGCGAAACTGGCCGAACGGCTGGGCGCCCTCTTTCCTCCCGCCTGGTGGGCAACGAAGGCTCTGGCCGGGCCGGGTACCGGCGAAGGACTAACGAATTTACTCCTTTTTCTCTCCTCTTCCCTGGTCATTTTTCTGCTCTTGATTTTATTGGGGCAGAGAGTTTTCCTCGGGGGAATCCGCAAGGGGCTGGAAATAAGCACCAAACGGACGGTTCGGCCTTACGCACTCCGGGCCGAAGCTGCAAGTCCTTTTCGGGCGCTGCTCCGGCGGGAGTGGAAGCTGTTCATCAGAACGCCCGTCTACGTAATGAACGTAATTCCTGCTGCTATCTTTCCGGTGTTTTTTGTCTTTTTCGTCTTCTTCGTTCGGCCCGGCGGACCGTCCCCGGAAGAAATCAAGAATTTTCTCGGCGCTCACCCTTACGTTAAGCTTGCCTTTGCAGGGGTGGCCGCCTTTAACGCCGGGGCCGTCCCCCTGGCGGCCACCGCTGTCTCCCGGGAGGGGAAGCTTTTCGGCATTTCCAAAGCTATCCCCGTCAGGGCGGACGTCCAGGTGCGGGCCAAGCTGGCCTTCGGCCTGCTGGTCAACCTCCTTTGCTTTCTGCCGTTTTTCGTCCCGGTCGCCATCGTGTTTTTCGACGGGGCCGGCGACGTGTTGTTGACCGGCGTACTCAGCCTTTCCGCCATGTTCGTGATCAACGTTGTGGATCTGTTGATTGATTTAAACCGCCCCAATCTGGACTGGGATACTCCCCAGAAGGCGATGCAGGGAAACTTAAACGTATTGTTTTCCATGTTGAGCGCAGGCGTTCTCCTGGTGGCAGGTACCGCCTTGACGGTTGGTTTATCCTTTCTCCTGCCCTGGTGGGCGGGTTCTCTGGCGGTTCTGGGAGTCATCCTGGCGGCGGAGGCGTTTTTGTACCGCCTCCTTGTCCGCAAGGCTCAAGAACTTTACCGGAAAATCGAGGTGTAGAAAGGCGAAAGGTGCGGCGCGAAAGGTGCGGCTGCCGGTGTTTCTCAACTTTAAAAAACTTTTAACATAAATGGGGAGGTTTTTCGGGGTTCTTTGTCGAAGTGCTGACTACCAACTAAATTTATGTAAAGGTGGGGTTAAATTGGAAAAGGAAAGCCCGGAAAAAGAAAATGTCCAGCTGCAGGAGTTGGATCAAGCCGGCCGGCCCTCCTTAAACGTCTGGCAGCGCCTGGCAGGGGTATTGAACAATCCGCGGCAGACTTTTGCAGACATCACCGCCCGTCCCCGCTTTGCGGCCGGATTGGTCATTCTTTGCGCCGTGAATCTGTTGATCGGGTTATCCATTCTGCCGAAGGTAAGAGCCTTTACCATCTGGACAATGGAACAACAGGCCGGCCAGATGACTCCGGACGCCGCGATGGTCAAAGAAATGGCCGCGACCGGAGCGGCGTTCGGGGTGGTGATCACGTCGGTGGCCGGCCCGCTGTTCTTTGCCCTGCTGATGGCCGTTTTACTTTTCTTCTTCGGCTACCTGGTGAGAAGCCGGGCGCCTTTTCGCGCTCTTTTTGCGGTCGGCGTTTTCGCCTACGTGCCGGCCACCATTGCCGGCGTGATCGCGGGTGCATTGATCGCTTCCCGCCCGGCGGAACAGTTTGATCAGGTTACCACCAGTCTGACCATGTTTCTCCCGGCGGGCGCCGAAGGGCTGCCGCACCGGATTCTGTCCCTGGTTGACCCCCTGGGCCTCGGTCGCTGGCCCTGGTCGCCCTGGGAGGAGCGGTCGCCTACAAGACGGGGTTCGGCAAAACGGCGGCTTACCTTTTTGTCCTTTGGGCGATTTACGTGGCGGCGGCCGCGGCGATCCCCTCCCTTTTCCCAAAAGGAGCCGGTTTTTAAACAGCCAACCGGCCGGTTCAGGCGTACCAAATGCGATTAACATTTGCAACCTGCTTTTCGTAATTAATGATCAAGGGTCGCTTAAATTAAAAAAACGATTCGGCGGCTTCATCGGCATCCTGCTGGGGGCCGGCGGCGCATATCTCGTCGCCCGGCTGGCCAGGTGGCCGCCCCTGATCTCCTTCGGCACCGTCCTCATCGCCTTTGCCTTCTCCGCCGCCGTCGGCATTTTCTTCGGCCTCTACCCCGCCAACCGCGCCGCCCGGATGAACCCCGTGGAAGCTTTGCGGCAGGAGTAGTTTACCAAAAAAGACACACACGCCACCATTCCTCCCAAGCCGGCAGAGTTTCTGTCGAGTAAAGGCATTTGGCTGCGGTTTCTGTCCCGTTTAAACAGAAAGCCAGGTTGCCGGGGCTTTTTGCGGCAAGGAGGGCAAGCAGGGACGGTTCTTCTTGCCGATTCGCACTTCTTTACTATAATTTACCAGACATGGTAAGAGCCGTCCCTATTTGCTGTTGCTTATTTGCTTACCAGCCGGATTTTCGCCTATTCAGCCAAATCTTTTTTCTGTTGGTCCTTTCCGAATTTCGCCACCGCCTCGGGGATCAGCCCGGCCAGTTTTTCCAGGGTGCCTTTTTGCCCCAGGGAGTAGACTTTTACTTCCCCCTCCTGGATGACAACCAGGGCGGTGGGGTTGATCCTGGCGCCCGCTCCGCCGCCGCCGCCTTTGCCCGCCCCTTTGCCGGGGTCGCCGCCTTCCCCGCTGCCGGTGCCGAAGCCGAAGCAGGCGGACATAATGGGAATAATGGTGATGTTGCCGCTGACGATGGGTTCGCCCACGATGGTTTTGGTGGTGATCAGGTTTTCCAGCCGGGAAACGATGGCCTCAATGTTTTCCTTGAGCATTTTTAAACAGCCTCCTTGCTAGTTTTGGTTTAATTATCCCGGACCACCAGAGCCGCCGGACCGGAGCGGCCAGTAAGAAGCCGCCGGTGTACAGCAAGAGCCCGGCCGGAATCACCCGGCCGCGGAATTCTCCCCGGAGGTCCAGGAGGGCTTCCGTAAAATTGGGGCGCAAAGACCAGCTTTCGCTGCTGAAGGACGCCAGCGCTGCCGTCAGGTAACCGGTCAGCGCCGGGTCGCCGGTTCCGTATTCCCCCTCCAGCCGGAGCTTTAGATGAAGGGAGCGGAAAAGGTAGCGCAGGAAGGAAACCGTCTTGCCGATCAGCCGGCGGTCAACAAACGGAGCGATTAATTTCCATCCGGAAACCAGCTGAAACCCGTCCCGCTTGCGTTCTTTCTCCTTCCCGGAGCGGCGGGATTTTCGGGGCTTTTCGCCTTTGTCCCGCCCGCTCCGGCGGCGCGGACGGACGCTTACGGGACCCAGCCGCCAGGAATATTCCGGCTTCCCCTCCCGGGTCCCCAGCCGGGCGGCGGCCAGGCCCCCCGCCCAGGCCAGCTCCCCCTCGCCGCTTACTTTTTCAGCCAGGTGGATTCTTCCGGCAAAGGCCACCGGCAGGCACAAGACGGCGATCAAGAGGAAAACGGCTCCAAGTAAAACCAGCAGAATGACACTCACCGCCGGCCTCGCCCTTTCCCCCCGGCGCGCCGCAGCCGCCACAGGCGCCCGGTCAGGGTCAGGGAACCGAGCAGCAACCCCGGCAGTTTCCGTCCGGCGGCTTTGACCAGTTCCTTAACCTCCCCCGATCCGGGCAGGTAGGCGGTGGTCAGGCTTAAGGGGCGCCAGGCCAGCTTCTGGATATCCCAGAAACCGGGCCTTCCTTTTTCCGGTCTCCGGGGCGCCGGACGGGCGGCCGCGATCGCCTGCTGCCGGAGGTAGGGCAGCTCAGGGGGGAGGGGGATTGCTTCCGGCCGGGCCAGCTCCAGCCACAAAAGCTTAAGGCGGGAAAGCTCCCGGCGGCAGGCCCGGCACGCGGCCAGGTGCTCTTTTACTTCCCGGATTTTTTGTTCTGCCAGTTCACCGTCGAGAAAAGCTTGCAGAAGTTCGCTTTCACATCTCACCGTCAGCCCTCCTCCCAGCCATAAATTTCGCTGAATACCCGCCGGAGCAGGTTGCGGGCGCGGAAAAGGTAAGTTTTCACGGTGCCCAGGGGCAGCCCGGTAGCGGCGGCAATTTCCTGATAGCTCAGCTCTTCCTGGTGACGCAAGGCAAGCACCAGGCGCCAGAGGGGCGGCAGGCGCTCCAACGCCGCCCGGAGCGCTTCTCTGGTTTCAACCCATTCCAGTCGGACCTGCGGGTCATCCCCGCGGCCGGCGGCCAGAGTGTCGGCCAGGGAGAAATTCTCGCCGGCGGGCTGATCCAGCGGGAGCGTTTCCGGAGTGCGCCGGCGTAAGTAATTCAGGCAAACATTGACGACCACCCGCCGGAGCCAGGGCTTAAAGGGGCGGTTGACCTGAAAACCGGGCAGGCCGGTAACCACTTTGAGAAAAACTTCCTGGGACAGCTCCAGGGCGTCCTCCCGCTGGCCGGTCAGCCGGTAGCACAGGCTGTAAATATACCCTTCGTACCGGAAAAGGAGCTGGCGGTAAGCTTCTTCCCGGCCCTCCCGGCACATGAGCACCAGTTGGCGGTCGTCGGCGTCCAAAAAAATCCCCCCTTTTCTCCCCTGTCCATTATCCTATTACACCTGTTCCCAAGAAAAAGTTTCAGCCCCCGGAGTGATTTTATTCCGGGGGCTGATTTCTTTCACTTCTTTTTCAAGGTTTCCTGCAGCCGGGCCGCCGCCCCGGCGGCGACCAGCAAAAGGAGAGCGGAATAAGCCAGGAGGGCCGCAAGCAAGCCCCACCGCTGGGCGATCAGGGTACCGGCCACCGGCCCGGCGACCAGCCCCAAAGAATAGGCCGTATTGGACAGCCCGTAAGTAGTGCCGTAACGGCCGTTGGCCGGGGAATCGCCGGCTGTTGATTCGGCCAGCAGGGGCATGGTGGGAGCGAAGTAGGCCCCGGTGGCGACGCCCAGGAGGATCAGGACGGCTGTCTCCAGTTGGATATTCGGAGCCAGAGCCAGCCAGGGAACCAAAACCGTCGTGCACAACAAACCGCCGATCAGCGGGGGTTTGCGCCCCAGGCGGTCGGAAAGGGCCCCGAAAAAGGGTTGGGCAAGGGCGAGGAAAAACGAAAACGCACCGAAAAGCAGTCCGATTCCGGCGCTGTTCAGACCGAACCTTTTTTCCAGAGCCAGCGGCAAAAGGGGTTCGATCATCCCGAAGCCAGAACTTCCGGCCGCGATGACGAGGAGAACCCAGCCCACCTTCCGGTTGTGCAAAAGCGGCCGGAATTCCGTCTTCAGGCGGCTGCCCCAGGGGTGACCGCTCCGGCTTTCTCCTTCGTTTTGCCGTCCGTTACCCTTTTCCCATTCATTATCCTCCCCGTTACCCTCCGCACTACCCGCTCCTGTTTCGGGCATCCGGCTGAACCAGAGGAGCACCCCCAGCACGGTACCCGCCAGAGCCACCGCCAGAAAAGGGGCGGCGTAGCCGGCAAACTGGTAAAAGGCGCCCCCCAGGGCCGGCCCGACAATGGTCCCAATGCCGCCACTGGTCATCATGATGCCCATTCTTTGGCCCAGCCGGCGGGCCGGGTAAAGGGCGGCCACTACGGCCATCGCAGCGGTCCAGGTAACCGCCCCGGCGATCCCCTGGACCAGGCGGCTGGCCGCCAGAAGCCAGATCCGCCCGGAAAAAGCAAAGGCAATCGTGGCCAGGGTCAACCCGGCCATCCCCAGCACCAGCGGCGGTTTATAACCATACCGGTCGCAGGCGATGCCGGCGGGGATGCCGAACAGCAGAAGGCCGGCCGAATAAGCGGCAAAAATCACCCCCAGCTGGGCGGGGGAAGCACCTAATGCCGTGGCGTAATGAGGAACCACGGGAACGATAATGCCGTACAGCACCGAGTCCAGGAAAATGGTCAGGTTAACCAGGACGAAGAGATAGTTTTCGGGGGATGAACATGCTTTATCTTCAAGTACGCGCATCACAATTCGCATTTTAAAACATTTCCTGCCCTATCACCAAGACAATAAATAACCTGAAGGACTTGGCGCTCCGGATCAAGAATTAAACGATAAAAGCTACCTGTTCTTTTGATTGAAAATAATTAGAAGAAAGGATTGAAAACTTTTACCTCCCCATAAACCTGGCCCGGGTTCAGATCCTCTGTCCAGAGTACGCCGCAGTCCAACACCTGAGCACTGCGAATAATCATCGCGTCCCAAAACGATAACCGGTACCGCTGTTGGACTTTAATTGCTTCCAGGATGTCGTTGGTAAGAGGGGCATGCACATGCCAGTGGGAGAGGCTAAAAATAATGCGCGACGCTTCTTCGGGCCCAAGCGGCCGGCTGACTTTTTGAGTTACGGTGACATAAAACTCCTGGAGCACCTGTACGCTGAGACAACCGTTCCGGGTTTCCCAAAGGCCGGCAACCAGCCCTTTTGCCCGGGTATGCTTTTCGCCGGCCGATTTATCGTGAGCATAAACTAAAATGTTGGTATCTACGAATTGCCGCTCACCGCTGGCGCTCATGCAATTCTCCCCTGCCCCAGCCAGCGTTTCCCCCTGTTCCCAGGTCATATTTTTCCAGTTCTGCCAGATGATCCTGCCTGGCCAGGCAGTACGCATCTTCCCGGCGCGTCAGTTCTTCCAATAAGTAAGTTAAAAGCCCAGAAAGCGAGGTCCCCCGTTCAATGGCGATGTGCTTTGCCCGCCTAAGGATTGCTTTGGGAAGAGAAAGGGTAACATTCTGATACTCCATTGGGAATCACCTCCACGTAAATAAGTGTAACACATATTAACGTGCTGGTCAAACATTACCCTAAACCGTCACCCTCACTTACGTTCCAGCAAGGCCAGTTCGTATACCGAACGCATGCCCGCTTACATTGCCGCAGGCCAACCCCGGAGCAAATTCCCCAGGCCCCTCACTCTCCAACTATTGGTTTCCTTGCCCGGACGAAGGCGCTCACCAGGAAACCGGCATAAGGAAGTAACCCCCTCTTCATTTCCTCCGTCAAGAACCCTTCCGGCAGGTCCGACTGGCTGAAAACACGGGTAACCTCCAGGCCGGTTTCGGCGAAACCCGCCTCCGCCAGCAGGCGCCGGTATTCTTCGGCGGTCAGGGTGCCGGCCACGCAACCCGCCCACAGCTCGGCGTTTTGCCGCAGCCAGGCAGGCACTTCCCGCTGCCAGACCATATCTGCTACGGCCAGCCGGCCACCGGGTTTAAGCACCCGGAAAGCTTCCCGGATCACCCTGGCTTTATCGGCAGCCAGGTTGATTACACAGTTGGAGATCACCACGTCCACGTGGTTGTCCGGTAGCGGGATATTTTCCATGTCGCCCTTGATCAATTCCACGTTGGTGATCCCGCTTTTCTTCTGGTTTTCCCGGGCCAAAGCCAGCATCTCGTCAGTCATGTCCAGGCCGTAGACCTTTCCCGCCGGCCCCACCCGGCGGGCGGCCAGCAAAACGTCCAGTCCGGCGCCGCTCCCCAGGTCTAAAACCACCTGCCCCGGCTTTAGATCCGCCAGGGCGGTGGGGTTGCCGCAGCCCAGGGAAGCCGCCGGCAATTCCGGCGGCAGTCCCGCTACTTCCCCGGTATTATAATTTTCCGCGCAACAAAATCCGGCTGGAGATCCGGCGGGGGAACAGCAACTCCCCTTCCCACCGCCCCGGGCCAGCCGGGCCAGCCCGGCGTACTTTTCCCGCACCGCTTCCTTCAGGGAATCAGACGAATCACTCACGACAGCAACCTCCTTTTTTTGCATGGCTTCCACACAGCAAACCCAGGCTTTCCAGGGCTACCGGCCGCTTTTCCGGCGGGATCTGCTTCAATATTTCCTGCGTATATGCCCATGGAAAACCTCCGCTACGTGGACCGCCTCGGCCGGGGGATCCCCATGATCGTCAGGCAGATGAAAAACCTGACAGGCAAAGAACCGGGGCTGGAAGAAAAAGGCGAGGAATTCTGGCTGACCCTTTACCTGCAATGACGGGGCGGCCGCAGCCCCAGGACCGCCGGCCAGTCCTTCACCACACTTACCCGGTGCAGGAAGCCCCGGCGTAAACGACGGGGACTTCCCAGCGGAGGAGTTAAAAGGCTCCCCGTTTGGGTGCCCGTTTACTCTGGGTGAACTTACCCTGTTCCCGGTTCACTTTTGAAAAGCCTTCACCCGTTGTCCCCTGGTCGCTCGGGGTTGATGTCCGATTGGAACGCCCCACCATTAAGATACAGTTAATTGCAATGTTATTTTGGAATCAGTCTACTAGTCAATAAAGTGGCCGGTAACAACTAATTGTAGCCCTTCAGCGGTATACCTATAGTTCCTTCGATCGGGTTGTCCTTTATAATATGCCGCAAAAAAAACGAGTCGACCCCTATTTACGAAAAGGACAGCGTCGGCACCCAACATTTTGTTTACATCTGCTGACAAAAACACACCGTTATCCCACTTATAAATAGTAGTTTGGGGAGGAGTACCGGATGAGGCGATAATTTCTTCCCACCCGTCTAAATCAAGGTCAACCTCTGTTATATGTCCGTCTACCCGTAGAAACGGTTTAGGGATACCCTCTACTACGAGATAATAATTCGATTGGGGAGCATTCGCCCCATATATACCATCTAGACGAATAAGTGTTCCGCCTAATCTTTCTAGCGGCTTTGTTACTACGGCATTTAAGTCATCTTCTTTCCTGTTGAAAATAGCAGGATTGAAATTCTTTACTTCACTTACAACCCCTAAATCATAAGCCTCGGTATCAGATAGAAACGCAGCATGCAGGTATTCCTTGTCAGAACGCGTTAAGTAGAGAATAATCTTACCTATTTCGAGTTGTTTTTCCTTTATCACCTCCCCAATTAGGCCTTCCTCAAGTTTTCGAATTTGTTGTTCATTGTTTACTGGCTTATATTGCCAAGAAATAACCTCCGGCGCTGTCGTTTCCGGGGGTGTATTTTTCTGGGGTATTTTGCTGCATCCCGCCAAGGTAAGAAAAAGAACGGCGCTTGCAGTGATGTTTGTTAACCACCTCTTCTTCACTGGCAAAATCCCCCCTCAAAAATTTTTCTCCAAAAGGAATAAACGTATAAACAGGCCACTTTGTTCCGCAGCTCCAGGCCCAACATTTCCAGGCAGCGGGCAGCGCCTTTGGGAAAAACCATTTTATTTCAGGCCCGGTATACGGGGGTTCCTTAAGCCAAATGATCACCTCATTAGGCTCATCTTCCGGAGCGCTCGCCGATGCCCCCACCCGAGGCGCTAGTCGGCAGCGGCCCACAGCGGCCGGGGGCTTTTGCTCCCACCACCGGCCCCGGGAGGAGACCGGCACAACACCAAAAAATAAAGCCGCGATTTTGGGATTAATCATCATCGTCCTTCCTGATTAAACACAAGAATAAGGCCCGCCTCCAAAGAGCCATTTCTTTTTGTAAAGTATAGACGAGAAAGGTTCTGGAAAGGTTCCCGGGGGTAAAAAAATTTCGAGGCATAACCACTTGACCCGCAGGTAACAAGGAAAATTACCGACCGGGGAACCCTGTCCCGGGAGCAACGCCGGGGAAAATCCCCCGGTCCAATCCTGGAGATTGAAAACCAGGGGGTCGCCGGCACAGGGGTTTTAATCCCGGCTTTTTTGGAAAAGGAAACAAAAATAGCGTCAGACACCCCTAACCAGCCTGATCAGAGCCACCTCGGGGCGGGCCAACAAACGCACGGGGATCACGGAAGTGCCCAGGCCGCGGTTCACGTACAACTTTGCTTTCCCGACCGTGTAAAGGCCGGCTACGTAGCGGGGCGGGAACGGTTGGCCTGGCACCAAGAGGGCGCCTATTCCCGGGAGCCTGATCTGTCCGCCGTGGGTATGGCCGGCAAGAATGACTGCCACACCTTTTTCCGCTGCCCGGTTAACCAGGGGAATATCCGGGCTGTGGACAAGGAGAAGGAGCGGTTCCCCAGGGGATTTTACTTGGGCAAGGACCGTTTCCAGATCTACTTCTTCCCGGAAAGGAATGTCTATTCCCACCAGCCACAACCCGGCGTTGCCTTTTTCGATCCGGATTGCCTGGTTAGCTAATAATACAGCCCCGCTCCCCCGGACAATTTCGTTTACATCAGCAAAGTGTAATCTGTCCCAGTTGCCGGAGATGAGATAAGTCGGCGCCCACCGGGTCATTTCCGCAAGAAGCTCCCCGGCTGCCGCCACCTCCGCGGGTTTTCCCTTACTGACCAGGTCCCCGGTAAAAACGGCCAGATCTATTTTTTGCCCCTGGAGTAACTTCCCCAAGTCTCCCTGGCCCGGCCCGAAACGTGCGCCGTGCAAGTCGGAAAGGTGCAAAATGGTGAACTCCTCGAAAGGAGCCGGCAAGTCCGAAACAGGCACGGTGATCACCGTAAGTTCAGGGTTCCGGGTTTCGCGGAGCAGAAAAAGCGGCAAAAAACCGGCAACTGCTATAAACAGGGTTAAGATAAGATATTTTCCGCGCAAAAAACCCCTCCCCGGGTTATGATCACCCGTAATGTTAGACGTTCCGGCCGCCCAAAAGGTTCCCTCGACAAGCTTTCGAAAAACAAAGAACATCACTCTTCGCGCAAGACCGTCCGCGAGCCCGGCTCCACCAGAACCCGGCGTTCACGCCCGTTCACCAACACCTGACATTCCCGTCAACTCAACCATAGGGGAGTAAAGATAAGTCAGGTATTGGGCATCCCGCAAAAATAGATCCACATCTCTGCTTTCCCGGTGGGCCATTGACAAACATTGTTGGGTCATTGCCAAGCGGGTTAGGAATATACGATCATTCTTTTCGGAGGTAGCTTCATCCGGATGTGGATCCACGGCATTTCTCTATTGGACCACTGCCCCGGCAGCGACGAACAGAGGAAGATTACTTTTCGCTTTTCCGGCCTGCCTTTTCCCCTTTTCCCCCCGGCAAACGCACGCAAACGGTGGTGCCCGCCCCCGGACTGCTTTCGATGGTGAGGGTCCCGCCGTGCTGCCGGGCGATTTCTTTGCACAGGGCCAGGCCCAGTCCGCTGCCGCTTTTCGCCGCCCGGCCCTGGTAGAAGCGCTCCCCCACCAGGGGCAGTTCCCCGGGGAGGATGCCGCACCCGGTGTCGCTGACCCGGATGATCGTTTCGTTTCGTTCTTGAATTGCTTTCACTTCTACTTTCCCTTCCGCCGGGGTGAATTTAAAAGAGTTGTCCAGCAGGTTGATCAGAACCTGTTTTAAGCGGTCGGGGTCGACCACGAGGGGTTTCAATCCCGCCGCGGGGTGCAGAGTCAAGTTTAGGCCCAGGCGCCGGGCGCGGGGAAGCATCTGGGCGACCACGTCCGCTAACAGCTGCCCCAGGTCGGTTTCCTTTCGGTGCAGGGTCATCGTCCCGGACTGCAGGCGGCTGAAGTCCAGCAGTTCTTCCACCATCCCGGTCAGGCGGTCCGTTTCCTGGTGGATGATTTGCAGGCCCCGCTCCTTCTCCTCCCCGGACAAATTCCCCTGCTGCAGGGTGACCACCCAGCCTTTAATGGAGGTTAACGGCGTGCGCAGTTCGTGGGAAATGGAACTGATAAACTCGTTTTTCAGGCGCTCCAGGCGGCCCAGTTCACCGGCCATGTGGTTTAAAGTATCGGCCAGGCGGCCCACCTCATCTTCGTAACGCTTCCTTACCCGCACGGTTAAATCTCCGCCGGCGATTTTCGCCGCCGCAGCCGTAAGCTCCTCCACCGGTCCGGCGATGGTCCCGGCGAGCAAGAGCCCGATTGACGCCACCAGGACGACGGCCCCGGCCCCCAGGAGGAAGAACCATAAATACAACCCCCGGATCATTTTCTCCAGCGGCTCCAGGGAGCTCAGGCAGCGCACGGCGCCGGCCACCGCGCCTTCCCGTTTTAAAGGGGCGGAAACGGCCAGCACCGGTTCGCCGCCGGTTTTGCCCTGCCAGGAGGACACCTCTCCGGCCAGGGCCCTTTTCAGGTCGTCCGCGGGCAGGTCCGGTTCCGCCGCCGCCCCCAGGGAATCGGCCAGCACCGCCCCGTCTGCGTTGAAAACCTGCATCCGGGCGGCGGTGATCCCGGTAAATCCTTCCAACAGGGCCGGAGCTTCCCTTTCAATTTGCTCTTTCCCCAGGTATTGCTCGTAGAAGCTCCCGGCCAGCCGGGCCTGCTGCTCCAAAATTTCGCGGATGTTCGCCAGGTAATACTGACGCACCCCGATCAAGAACAGGGCTTCGCCAATCACCGCAACCAAAAGCGCAAGGATTAAATAAGTCCCGGCCAGGCGGCCGCGAATGCTTTGCAACATGACCCTTCTCTCCCGTCCAGCCTAATTCGGGGGACACCATACTGAATTATATACCTACCGGAGGAAATTCAGTAAGGTGTCCCCCGGTTGAACAAAGGGAACAACTTTACCATCCCCTGTCCACAATTTTTCCCCCTGAAAAAATCACCCCCCTGTTCCAATTCTAACAGAGGGCTTCTTTCTGGCCGCAATAAGCTAATCTTTAATACCTGACACCTCATCAAGGTTATGTTGAACTCAGCTATAGAGTCTTTCCGCTTCATTTAAAAAATCTTCAAAAAGGGCGGGGGCCCTGTTGATAAGACCGGGCTCCAGCATGATCAACCCGGCGGCTTCAGCGCTGTAAATTGTTTTTAACTTCTCCCACCTGTGCTTTATGGCGGCCAGCCTCAGGGTAATGAAGGATAAGCATTCCAGCAGGCGCCCTTTCCTTCTCTCGTAGGCCGCGGCCACATCCACCACATCCCTCGTCTTTAATGTTTCAGCCCGGTAAAAAAGTTTTTTCAGAATAATCTCCTCGGGGCTTTCCACCCTTACCTCCCGGCCTGCCACCCGCTTTAACTCATAGTAATTTTCCGTCAGATGGGGAGCGATAATAAAATCCACTTCCCCTTCTGCAAATTTCAGTTTTAAAAAATGGGAGCCCTCCACGTAATCACCGGTCAGGTTCCCTACCGCGTTGTTCAACCGGGGAGTGAGATAGGTCAGATATTGGGCATCCCGCAAAAATATATCCACATCTTTGCTTTCCCGGTGTTGAAAATAAACGGTCAGGGCCGTGCCGCCGCCAAAGGTCCATTCGTCACCCGGCACCCCGGAGGCATCAAGGGCTTTCAGTGCCTTGATAAAAAGATCCTGCCACATCGGCCAGCATCTCCTCAAGCTCGCGATGAGCGTAAAATTCCTTGACGTACGTTTCGTAGTATGCCTTCAACGTAACCTCCGGTATCTCGTATTGCACTAAAAACCTGGCCAGATCCTGCAGGGGTACGTCCGTAAAAAAGTTAAAGATCTGAAGCGCGTACCGGGTGTCAAACTGCATCGTTTTAAGCATCCGGGCCAGCTTTTTTTCATCGAGGTAACTGGCCGCCTGGGCATTTATGGTGGTTTCAATCATTTATCCCACCCTCCTTAGAAGGTTTACCGGGGAAATTGAGGCGACGCTCTTACTTTCTATTATAAACAATGGAGTTCGGGCAGTACAGGGCCTTATCCAGAAAAAATTAACGGATAACCAAAATAAGGAAAAGCCGCAGAATCAACTGCGGCTTTTCATTTTATCAAATCGTCCGCCTTTATGCCCGGCGGTTAGGAAGTCAATTAAATGATCTGATTCCGAAAGCTTTATGCCCTTATACTGCTTCAGTGCCGGCACGCCCTGTTCCATCAGCCTCAGCCAACGTAGATAAATGATTTATATCTTATCCGCAGATACTCCGCTTTAATCACATTTAGCATTGTTTTCCCCTTCCTGGAAAGATTTATGCATCAAATCTTGCAAAGCCGGAATTATAACCTGGGTACTTTGAGGAAAGACGCCATGCCCAGCCAGATACTCCAGCAGGTCGGGAGAAGATGCCTTTTTAACTGTAACGGAAAGCCAGGGACCTCTTTGAGCTTGGTCGCCGGCAGGCTGTTCTCGCCGCGGACGAAGTCCAGGCGAACCGCCTTGACCAGCCTGCCGGCCAGACAGGTCTTCTCTCTGGCCGTAAAGGGGGCGCCGTTCAGGCCGGCCAGGGGATGGGAAAGCGTAATCTTTTCAATCCGGGGAGTAAGTTTTGGCTGGGGCACGTTTTTTGCCTCCTTCGCTAAACCATTTTATTTGAACTTGACGGCATAGGTTAAGGCGGTGTTCATTGTCCTGGTAGCGATATTATAAGCAACCTCTTCCCTGGTGAAAATCTTGACTACAACGGAAGGTTCGTGAATATCGGTACTTTTCAGGGCGGCCCCGTAGGGGAAATCCATCTGCAGCAGCGCCGGATTTTCCACCGGCTCATCAGCCGGTAAAGCCTCCCATTCAATTCTTTCAATCACGGGATCAGCCGGTTTGAGGACGTTATCGCCGGTTTTTGAACAGGTAACGCCGTAAATCCGCAGGGAAATAAGGTTGTCGTGGTAATTGACAACGGTGAGGGGCGTTTTGTGCCCTCCCGCGAGGATTTGATCGGGGGCAACTTCCAGGTCGACCAGAACACCCCAGCCTTCCTGCACACTGACCTCCTTTAGGAGGTGAGCCCAGGCCCCGGAAGTACCGAAGGTTACGTCGCGCTGCAGATACATTTGCTCAGTGGACATTTCCTTGTTTTTCAGGTCGTACCGGAGCAGGTAGGGAAAGGTGTAATTGCCGCAATCGCTGCCCCCCTTGGCGATAAAGGTAATTTCCCGGTCCCCAGCCTTTTCTACCCGCGCGTTTTCGACAAAGCTGACAATCCGGTCTTTTTGGCCTGTGGAGAGGTTGCCGAGATAATAATCATAATCCATGGCCCAGACATGCTCCAGTAATACCTGGTTATCCCCGATCTTCCAGATTCTTTTGATTTCCCCCCTGGTATCGGGCGCATTGGCAAGCTCCTCTTCCGCCCGGGCAAGCAGTTTGCCCAGTTGGGGAAGCCAGTCTCCGGTAAAAACCTTTACCGTTCGGGTTTCCTCGTCCCAGGTTACTTCGGCCCCTAAGCCTTCGGCAATCCACCGCACGGGCACCATGGTCCGCCCGTTAATTAACTGGGGCGGGATGTCTGTTACCACCTCCCGGTCGTTAACGAAAAGTTTAAGGGGGTCACCGGCCCGGGCGCCGGCAGCAAGAAAAAGGGTCAGAAGCGGTGCAGCCAGGAATACAATCATTAGGGCTAAGCGGGATTTGGACATGCCACAGGACACCTCCGTAAATTTATAATACGTTTAAATACAGTTACTTATTTTATCCCCGCATGAGTGGTTCTCCGGCCAAGGTAACGGTCATAAATAATATACCGGCGTTTACAATGAAAAGTACGATAAAACCGGCAAACCGGCCGGTCCGGTAACTCCCATGGTCAGGTCGTTTCCCCCTTTGGTTACCATGACGGAAAGTCCCAGCGTGCCCAGACGCCGCATGGTGGTAAAGCAGGAAACGATAATTCAGGATGGTGTCTCTGAAATTCCCACCTGCAGGGCCCGCACCAGGGCAGCGGCGGCTTCGGCCCGGGTCACCTCGTGGCCGGGGGCGAAGTTTTCGCCGTCACTTTTCACGATCCCCAGCCCCCAGGCCAGGGCAACGTAACCCAGGGACCCGGGCGAGAAAGAGGCGGCGTCCGCGTACGGCACCCGGTAGATCCCTTCCACCCGGGCGGCCCGGTCCAGCTCCAACATGCGGATCAGCAGCTTCACCAGGGTTTCCCGGCTCACCGTCCCGCCCGGCGGGAGATCCTCCTTCAGCCACCCCCGGTCCCGGGCGCGCTTGAGGATCTCCTGGTCCGCCGGTACTCCGCCGTCGAAAAGTTCGCCTTTGGCCATCAGCATCGCCCGCAGCAAAGCAACCGCGGTAACCTTTTCCGCGGGGCGGAAGGCGTCGCCGTACTCGCCGAAGAGGCCGGCCTGCCCCAGCAGGCTGATTTCTTTTTCCGCAAAGTTCCCCGCGATGTCGTTAAAACGGTGCGCCCGGCGCAGTTGGGAAAGTGGTTTTCCCGCCCAGTCCAGAAATTCGCCGGTCCGGGCGTCCAGGAGATCGGACGCGGGTACCCCGGGTACGGCTAAAGGCTGGTAGACCAGCCGTACTTCGCCGGGGCCGGACGGTCCAGAAACCTGGTCGAACGAGAGAGTTAAGGGGCGGGCCTGGAGGAAAGCGTCCGCGGCCTGCTGAACCCCCAGAATACCTTCCGGAGCAGGAAAAGTAAGGTTCGACCAGTCCAGGCGATAAGAAGTGATTCGTTTGGCCACCGTGTCCACCCGCACGCTCATTCCGTCGCCGGGGAAAGGAATGCCGTTTACAATCCGCCGGTATTTAAAGAACTGAACCGGCGGGTTCTGCCCTTCCTTGACGATCCCGGGCTCGCTGAAGGACGAATACTCATCCAGCTTAACCTCCCGGAAACGCTGCGGCTGGACTTTTTGCAGGAACTCCGCGGCCATATTTTGCGCGGCGGCGCGGTCCATAGCGCCGGGCTGCTCCGGGCCGGCAGGGAGGGAAGGCAAATCAAAGCCTACCAGTTCGCCGGTCACGGCGTTGACCCGGGCGCTCATAAAACGGGGCTCCCCGGTTACCTCCTGCTTCGCCCGCCAGTACAGATGCCAGAGGTGAAGCTCCGGGTTTTGCCAGTCGGCCGCCAGGCTGGCCTCTTCCAGGGCGAGCTTTTCCGGCACCGCCACCCACTTCTTGACGGCGGCCGCGGCTTCTTCCCGGCTGATGATTTTCGCCGTTCTTTCGATTTCTTTAATTTCCTCGGGGCTCAACGGCACGGGGGCGGGAGCGGCGCTTCGGCTGTCCATCATTTTTTGCATCTCCGCTCCTCCCCGGCCGTCGGCGCCGCCGCCCCCGAACCATCTTCCGGGC
Source organism: Armatimonadota bacterium (assembly GCA_023511535.1). Classification (GTDB taxonomy): domain Bacteria; phylum Bacillota; class Desulfotomaculia; order Desulfotomaculales; family Nap2-2B; genus JAIMBK01. Next base: position 1,713 of record JAIMBK010000045.1, on the reverse strand, counting down.
GGTTCCAGGGGTTTCCCGCTCATGGCGTCAATTAACCCGCCGGACGGGTGGTAAAGCCGGTAGACCAGCTGCACGCGCTGCTTCTGATCCTGCTCCTCCCCGGCAGCCAGGGGCCGGATGGGGGAGGGAAGGAAATATTGCAGTTCCAGCATCCCGGCGCGGTCAAAGGCCTGCCGCGCTTTTTCCGGAGAGATGGCCCCGGCGGCGGAAGGAAAATCCCCTTTTCGCCAATCAAAACGATAACTGGTTACCTGGCCGTCGCCCGCGTTCACTTCCACCGTCACCCCGTTGCCGGGAAAGGGAATACCGTTGACCATCCGCTGCCAGCGGAAACTGTAGGCGAACATCCCGAAACTGTCCAAGGGAATCGGCTGTTCCCCGGCGGCTACGAACTGCAGGTCCGGGAGGCGCTCCGGAATCAGCCGCTTTAAAAGCGCCTCGGCCGTCCGGCGGGCCTGAGCCTCGGAAACGGCCGGAATCCGCAGGCCCGGCTCGGGGCGCCGCTCCGGTTTCCAGAGATTCATGCTTAAGATTTCCCCGGTCTGGGCGTCCACCCGGGCGTGAAAACTCCCGCCCGGCTCCTCCGGCGCATTCCAGTTCAGGGACCAGGCCTGTCGGTCCTGGTAGCTGGAGTAGCCGGAGGTAAAGCGGGTATACTCCTTGGGGACGGTAAAATTCTCCTTCACCGTGCGGATGGCCTGTTCCAGGGAAACCGCCGGCTTTTCCCCGGCCGGGGCGCCGGCGGGAAAAAGGGCCGCCGCGAAAAGAACGGCGAGCAAAAAAGCCAAAAAACGCGGCCACCTGTAGCGCATTTTGTTCACCACTCCCATTCATTTAATCTTTGATCATAATGACGTTTTGCAAAATAAAAAGGTTCCCGAAGGACCATATTTTCCTCCGGGAACTCTCACCATTGCCGGCCGGGGTCTTCGGACATATAGTTGACAGTCCCCGGCGGATATAAAACAGAAATGTGATCCAGGCCGGGATCGGGTTTTTCTTCAGTGGCCCGCGGGAAAATAAATAGTAACCTGAATTCTCCCGCCTTGTAGCCAGCGAAAAAATACTGAAGACCTACCTTTTAAAACTTTCCCGCAGTAAGGAAACAGCGGCCAGGGCAATGCAGCAGGAAACAAAACAGGCCCCGAAAGCATACTGGAACGCCTGCTGGCGGGAAAAACGTCTCGCGGGCTGTCGCGGATGATGAGCCAGGAAAGGGCCGCCACGAGCAGCGAAAACAGCCCCGCCGCCGCGAAGGTATAGCGCCAGCCGAGCAGTTCGACCAGCGCGGCCAAAGGGGAGGTGGTAATTCTGGGGACACCATACTAAATTATACCTACCGAAATTCAGTATGGTGTCCCCGTGTCCGCCCAGTCCAGGGATTTGATCCTGGCCGGTGAAAACGAGAAATGGCGGGCCAACGCCCTGTCGATTGCCGTCACCATAGCGGGAAGATATTTTTCCAATGCTGAAATTCTTCCGGGAGGAATTAGGAATGCTGCAAGAAGCCGATATTGTACAGGATTAGATTAATAAGGGGATCGAAAAAGGAATCGAAAAAGGGGAGGTTAAGGCTACCCGGAATAACATCCTTGACGTCCTCGGCGAACGTTTCGGAGTGGTCAAGAAGGGGATCAGTACCAGGCTGGCCGCCATTGACGACCCGGCGGTGCTGCGTTCCCTGCACAGAAAAAGTGTGAAGGTGAAGAGCCT
>JAIMBK010000044.1 GCA_023511535.1 Armatimonadota bacterium | reverse complement strand
AGCAGGAATCTCTTTGTTGGCGGTGTGCCAACGCGACCGGTGCGGATTGTGCATTTTTCTGGGAAAGGGATGCTCAGACCGGCCTGCAAGCAGTCCAGGCGAAAGCCCTTACCCTAGAAACGGAGGAAGGAGTTTTCTTCAGGGTGACAAGCTGCCCTTCCTTCCGGGAAGGCCCGCCGCCCCCGATGAAAGCACAGGCGTTGCTGGCCTTGACGATGCTGTAGGCTTAAAGCGATGGCTGCGCCAATGCGGGATATGTTTCGCACCGGCTGCACCCTATAGCACCCACAGGTGCAAAAGGGGTGCGAAAATGCCGATGCCGGAAAGCCTTATCGCTGTAGGCTTGCAGGGTGCGGCATTTCTTTTTCGCACCTTTGCACCGGGATAACCGCAGGGTTTGTTATACCCCCTTAATGGATCAAGTGGATCGAGTGGAACGAGCTATATGGTAATCAGCGAAGGTTGATCCAAGACGCCAAAGAGAGGATGGACACCCCGAACATTCCTTTTTTGTCGGACGTAAGAACCCTTGATATGTTCTCAAAGGACATACCTTCAGCCCTTATCTTTCAAGACTCCCAGGACGCATACTAATTTCGTACTAAAACTGAATTCCTACCGTTTCACTCGGAATTGTGGAAGAAAAATGCAGTATTCCTACCGAATTACCCGGAATTAATCCCTACTAATTCACTCGGAATTGACGGCCCGGACGGGTGCCCGGACGGGTGCCCGGACGCCCGGCGAGTAACTGCAAAATTGCAGTTATTAGGCAGATTTATTTTCGGTGCGGCAAACTGTTCTTTTTACCCCTCAAAAAACTTTCTCAACAACAAAAATACCTCTTGACGTATTGTTGCCTTGTGGTATAATTATAGTGAGGTGATGAACATGGCCCTACCCCCGAAAATGACCATCCGGGCGGACGAAAACTGGCACAGAAAAATAAAGGTTGAGGCCGCTAAAAGAGGCATGACAATCTCCCGGCTGGTGATGACGGCAGTTGACGAATGGCTAAAAAATAATCCGATAAAGGAGGCAAATTCTGATGGCGAAGAAAAACGGTAAGCGGAAAAGAGTGCGTGGCAACGGCGAAGGTTGCATAAGCCAGCGTAAAGATGGAACCTGGTGCGCTGTCGTTACCGTAGGCCGTAAACCGGACGGTAAGCTGAAGCAGAAATTCTTCTACGGCAAGAGCCGGCAGGAAGTGGCTGAAAAGTTGACCAAAGCCCTCCACGAACTAAAGCAGGGAACCTATATCGAGCCTACGGCTATAACAGTAGAAAAATGGCTGAAAACATGGCTGGAGGAATACAAGCGGCCCAAACTCCGGGCGACCACCTACGAAAGTTACATCATTGAAGCCCGGACGCACATCATCCCGGCCATTGGCCATATAAAACTGAAAGACCTGCGGCCCGAACATTTGCAGCATCTGTATAACGAAAAACTTAACAGTGGTCTTTCGGCCCGGACGGTACGCTATATTCATACCATCATTCACGCTGCCTTAAAGCAAGCCGTCAAAAACCAGCTCATTATCCGGAACGTGGCGGAGGCGACCGAGTTGCCGGCGGACAACAAAAAGGAAGCCAAAGCCCTTACGCCGGCAGAAATGGACTGCTTCCTTAATACCCTGGGAAACGACCGGATGCGGGCCGCCTTCATCACTCTCCTGGGAACCGGCCTGCGCCGGGGAGAACTTCTGGCCCTAAAGTGGCAGAACGTCAACCTGAAAGAAGGAACTGTTGCTGTCAAGGAAAGCCTTGCCTGGATCGCGAAGAAGGGCTTCGTTTTCCAGCCTCCAAAAACGGAGAAATCCCGGCGGATCATTCCCCTCCCTGACGATGTAGTTGCTGAACTAAAAAGGCATAAGGTGCGACAGGCAGAAGAGCGGTTGAAGCTGGGGGAAGCATATCAAGACAACGGCCTCGTATTCGCGACCGAGCTGGGAACCCCCATCATCCCCCGGAACTTCGAGCGCAAATACAAGGCCCTACTGAAAAAGGCCGGCCTAACCGGCGTCAAGCTGCACACCCTGCGCCATACCTACGCGACCCGGCTGCTGGAAGCGGGGGAAAACCTTAAAGTGGTGCAGGAGCTTTTGGGACACAGCCGGATCAGCGTTACCGCCGACATCTATTCCCACGTCAGCCCCGAACTAAAACGGACAGCCGTTGCCAAACTAAACGGTATGTTCTCCAGATAAAGCAAAGGCCGTCAGGATCACCCTGGCGGCTAAAAATTTTACCCCTACTTTAGTATTGTTTTAGTAAATGCCCTTCTTTTAGTATTTTCTCGATCCCACAAACCCTTGTCACTCCTGGTGGGCGCGGCAGGGATTGAACCTGCGACCTCTTGAATGTGAGTCAAGCGCTCTCCCACTGAGCTACGCGCCCATTTATCTTGATTTGCCGCTTGCCTTAATATTTTAACACCGAAACGGATTTTTAGCAAGAGTAAATTCAGGAAACGAGTGGAGACGTTCATTCCGCCCTGGCAGGCAAATAAGGCTAAAATGGGCATGAAGCCAAAACCCGCTGCCGAGAAGATGACCAGCCCGGCTCCCGGATAAAACTGGTTCAATTTTTCTCCTTCTAAGGAAGAATGCCCTCGGCAGGCGGAAAGGCTTTTCTTCCGCCCCCTCCGGGCATTACTCTGCCGTCCCCAAACCAATGCAAAACCAATGCTTCGCATTATACATTTCAGGCCGCCGGATGTCAATTTAAAAGGTATTTAAAAATTCGAGGCGAAATATGATAGTAAAAAGGTTTTTTACGGAAAGGATGAAGAACCATCGGCCGCCGGCACTTGCTTCCCCCGGCCGGCGTAATTGCTTTTTTTCTTTTGCTGCTGGCCATTCAAACCGGCGCCGTCCAGGAATTGGACCAGCGCGCCGTAATCGCCGCGTCCGGGCTGCGTACGCTCGCCCTGACTGCGTTCATGAAAACGGTGACTTTTTTCGGCACCAAGTATTTCCTGTTCCCCGCGACGGCCATTGTCACCGTTATCCTCTTTTGGCTAAAAAGCCGGTACCGCCTGGTCTTCCCCCTCGCCATGCTTGTCGCCTGGTTTGTCATGGACGGCTTAAAACTACTCATCGCCCGGCCGCGGCCCGATTTTTGCCCCCTGATTTTGGAAACCGGGTACAGCTTTCCCAGCGGCCACGCCTTTATGGGTACACTTTTCTTCGGTTTTCTGGCCGGTCTGCTGATCGACCGGCTTCCTTCCCGTCCGGGGGGCCGGCCGGCGGGAAAACGGGTAATCTTCGTCTTCGCCTGCCTCTTCGTTGCTCTTTTAGGGTTTACCCGGATCTACCTGGGCGTCCACTACCCTACGGACATCCTGGCCGGCTACGCCGGCGGGCTGTTCTTCCTGGGCCTGCTTGGGATTGGAAAAGACGCCAAAAGAAAATAAACCTCCCCGGCCGGACGGCTTAAGGGGAGGTTGCAAATGAGAAGGCTGGAAATGATTCAGTACGTAAAGGTAAAGCTATCTAAAATCATGCTTAACGGACGCGATTGTAAAAAAGAATTGGGCACCCAGGATTCAAAGAAGAAGAGGGCCCCGTTGGTCGGGTCCAGGCCGTTTAAGGCCGCCTGCGCCGCCCGCCGGGCTTCCTCGCTGGGGGGAACGTTAATCCAGCCGTTTAACACCGGCTCAAACTGGTAGGCGCCGACTTCATCGACCTGGTAGATTACCTCCGGAATGGTATCCGGAAAAAGGGGGCTTAAAACCCGGTTTAAAACGACGGCTCCCACCGCCACTTTGGTGAGGAAAGATTCCGAATCCGCCTCGGCCGTAATCAGCCGCGCCAGCAAATCAAAATCCGACCGGACGTAAGGAACGCGCCCGGGCAGAACGCCGCCCCTGCTCACCTGGCCGGGGCCTGTCCCCCCGGAACCCGCCGGCGAAGCAGGGATAACCAGCCTCTGGCCGGGGTAAATCATTGTCGACGTCAGCCCGTTAGCCAGCATGATATCTGAATAACTGACGCCGAAATAACTCCCGATTAAATAAAGCGTGTCCCCCGGACGGACGGTATAGGCGGAAGAATTTGCCCCGCCCGGGTTGGGCGGGATATATAATTTCTGACCGGGGTAAATAAGATCACCGGTCAGCCCATTCGCCCTCTGAATGGCTTCCGGAGATGAACCATACCACTGGCTGATGAGATAGAGGGATTCGCCGGAACTGACGGTATGGACGGCGGCAGAAGCGTGGTGCGGAAAGGAAAAGACAAACCAAAGGGAAATTCCGAAAAGCAAAGCACGACTTAGCGATAATCTACCGGATAAACGCATTTTTTCCCTCCTGGCGGCCTCCGGGGTTAGCTGACGGGTTCGGGACGAGGGTTTCCCTACCGGGCTTCGCAATCGGAAAATTCACCTCCCTGGCGCAGACCCGGATTCACCCCAGAATAATTTTTTCCCCCGTACCTGTAAAACAGGAATTCGGCCTTTTTTTAATTAAATCGTAACAATTATACAACTTTGCCGTTTACAGTGACAAGCGGTAATTATTACCATTTACTTTCTTGAATATAATCTTTTCGGCTGGTTAAACTATGGATGCAGGGTTCGTAATGGCCGAGTCAAGACTGCTGCAGGGTCAGGAGATGGCTCTGCAGCAGTCGGCCAAAGGCCGGTACCGGGTCGAAAGGGCTCGGTACCGGCCGGCGGGCAGATCCGTAGATGTTCCGGCAGGCTCTGCAGCAGTCCGAAGGATTGCTGCAGGGTCACAAGGGACATCTCCGGGTCGAGCTAAGATCAGTGCTGGTGCCGGAATGACAATTTTAGATTTGTCTTGGGTCCACCGTAGTCGAGAGATTACGGTGGGCTCACAAGGTATCGGCACTGGTCGAGCAAAGGTCATTACGGGTTTCGTAACGGTCCGCGGCAGCCGAAAGGTTGTCGCGGGCTGCGCAGAAATCCGTAGTGGCCGGAGCGAAGGTCATTACGGGCTCCTAACATAGTCCGGCACTTAAAACGCTTTTAAGTGCCGGACTTGTTTTAAAAAGGAAAAAGCGAAAAAGGCCTCTCCCTTAAATCTTCTCCAAAGCCCGGGCGCCTACCGGGCTGATCTTTAAAACCATAGTGCGGGCGCGTACGCCGCTTTGCCGGAAGGTGTCCTTCATCACGCGGCCAATCAGTTCAAAATTGCCGTCCGCAAAGGCCAGCAGGCTTGGTCCCGCGCCGCTCAGGCAAACCCCGCGGGCCCCGGCCAGCCGGGCGGCCGCCAGGACTTTTTTCATGCCCGGCACCAGGGAGGCGCGGTAAGGCTGGTGGATCCGGTCCTCCATGGCCGCCGGCAGCAGGCTGAAATCGCCCTGGTGAAAGGCGGTGATCAATAAAGCCAGGCGCCCCAGGTTAAACACCGCGTCCTGCAGGCTGACCAGCTGGGGCAAAACGTCCCGGGCCGCTTTGGTTAAAACGGAAAAGTCGGGAACGGCCAGAACAGCCTTTAAACCGGGCGGGGGCGCAATTTTTACATATTTTATTTCCCCGTCCACCGCCACCGAAACGACGATCCCCCCGAACAAAGCCGGCGCAACGTTGTCCGGATGGCCTTCCAGGGCCGCCGCCAGGGTTAACAGTTCCTTTTGCGACAGCCTGTTCCCCGCCAGGATATTGGCCGCGATCAACCCGCCCACGATGGCCGCTGCGCTGCTTCCCAGCCCCCTGGCCAACGGGATGTGGTTGATTAATTTAATTTTCAACCCCGGCGGGACGCTTTCCGTCTGCTTAAACAGGCGCATGGCGGCCCGGTAAACGATATTGCTTTCGTCGCGGGGAATTTCGTCCGCCCCCTCGCCCTGGACTTCGATAAAAAGCCCGGAGCCGGCGCGCGCCATCTCTACCGTATTGTACAGTTGCAGGGCAATTCCCAGGCAGTCAAAACCCGGCCCCAGGTTGGCTGCGGTAGCCGGTACCTGCACACGAACCATCGGTTTAACCTTCCTCTTTTCTCTTTCGGTAAAACAAAGGTCTTAACCAACCTCGCGGACGTCCTCATCTTCCACCCGGATCACCGCGCAGACCTCGTCAACGGCGGACAGTTTCTCCACAATCGTCAGCGCATCCCGCAAATTTTGCTCGCTCACCCGGTGCGTGACCAGCACTATCTCGGCGCGGCGCCCGTCTGTATGCTTCTGGATGACCGAGGCCAGGCTGACCTCTTTGTCCCCGAAAGCGTAGGCAATCGACGCCAGCACTCCCGGGCGGTCCGCCACCGCCATCCGCAGGTAGTATTTACTTTGAGTATGCCCCACCGGCAGCACGGGCTTTTGCTCAAAGCAGGTGCAGCCGTTAATGCCCGCCACCCGGTGCAGGCGGTTGCGCGCCGCCTCCATGACATCGGCCGCCACTGCGCTGCCCGTAGGCATTTCCCCGGCCCCGCGCCCGTAAAACATGGTGTTCCCGACGGCGTCCCCCTGGACGTAAACGGCGTTAAAAACCCCGTTTACCGCGGCCAGGGGATGTTCGCGCGGAATCATGGTCGGGTGCACTCTGGCTTCGATCCCGTTTTCATTTTCTTTAGCAATCCCCAGAAGTTTAATCACGTAGTTTAATTCCCCGGCGTACGCAATGTCGCGGGCCGTGATCCGGCTGATCCCCTCCACGTAAACGTCATCCAGGCTAACCCGGCTGTTGAAGGCGATCGAGGCCAAAATAGCCAGCTTCCGGGCCGCGTCCAGGCCCTCGATGTCTGCGCCGGGGTCGGCCTCCGCGTACCCCCTGGCCTGCGCTTCGGCCAGCGCTTCGGCAAAACCGGCCCCTTCGGCGGTCATTTTGGATAAAATATAATTGGTTGTTCCGTTAATGATGCCCATGATTTTTATGATCCGGTTGGCCGCCAGGCAGTGTTTCAGGGGCCTGACGATCGGGATGCCGCCCCCGACGCTGCCTTCAAAAAGCAGGTCGGCCGCGCCGGCCGCCGCCGCTTCGAACAGCTCCCGGCCGTGCTGCGCAATCAGATCTTTATTGGCGGTAACCAGGCTCTTCCCTTTTTTCAAGGTCTGCCGCGCGTAGTCCAGGGCCGGGTGCAGGCCCCCCATTACCTCGACGACGATCTCGATTTCGGGATCGTCGATCACATCGCGGTAATCCGTAGTTAAAACGGCCGGGTCGATTTCCAGCCCCCTGTCTTTATCGAGCGAACGCACGAGGATCCGGGCGATTTCCAGCCGGGCGCCAACCTTCCGGCAGATATTTTCGGCATTGCCGGTAAGGATCCGGTAGACCCCTTTGCCTACCGTCCCCAGGCCCAGTAAACCCACCTTGATTACCTTCTCCAATTTCGATCGTCTCCCCGGAAAACAGGAATTAGGGGTTAGGAATCAGGAATTGGGGGTAAATACTTTGACATAATTATTTTCATTACTTTATGGAGGGAACGAACGTTCGTCATGGAAAACTCCTTAATAAACAGGAATCAGGGAAGCCCTCCTCCTGGATATGAATATTTTCATCATGGTGAAAACGTAGTCATCATAACAAAATTAGCCAAATCTTTTTCCCTAATTCCCAATTCCTAATTCCTATTCCCCCTCTTCTTTTATATCATCATCGGCAAAAATAAGCAATAATAAAAAACCGGTCCTTGACCGGTCAGATGATGATGCAGATAAGTCCTCCGCTTCCTTCGTTAACGATTCTCTGGACCGTTTCCTGCAGCTTCGTCTGGGCGTTCTCCGGCATTCGCTGGAGCTTGTTCTGGATGCTTTCCCGCACCAGGTCATTTACCGATTTTCCGAAGATTTCCGACTGCCAGATCTTCCGGGGGTTCTCCTCGAAGCCGGCCAGCATATAGCGCACAAGCTCCTCGCATTGTTTTTCGGTGCCGATAATGGGCGTAATTTCGGCGGTAATATCGGCCCTGATCATGTGCACCGACGGTGCGCTGGCCTTTAATTTCACGCCGAACCGGCCGCCCTGGCGAATCAGCTGCGGTTCCTCCAGGGCCATTTCGTCCAGGCTGGGCGTAACCACGCCGTACCCGGTTTCCTTCACCTCCCTCAAGGCAACGGCCACTTTGTCGTATTCCCGCTTGGCCACGGCCAGCTCCCGCATCAGGCGCAGCAGTTCGTTTTCGGCCTCGATGGAAAAGCCCGTTTCCTCGCTTAAAATCCGGTAGAACAACCCCGGGGGCGCCGTTATTTCGATGGCCGCCACGCCGGTGCCCATGTCCATTTTGTCCAGCCGGACGGTGGCAATAAAATCGTAATCGCCCAGGCGCTCCACCGCACCCTGCACGTCGCGCAGGCGCCGGACGTTCTGAACGGTCTGGTGAACCGCGTCCTCGTATCCTTTGCGCAGCCAGTGCGCGCTGTCCAGTTCCTCCACCCAGACCGGCAGGGCGACATTTACTTCGTTGACCGGAAATTCCAGCAGGACTTTCTCCAGAACGTACAGGACATCCGCCTGCGTCATCTGGAGGCAATCGATGGGGATTACCGGCACGTCATATTTTTCGGTCAATTCTTCGGCCAGCTGAACGGTTTCCGGATCCTGCGCCCGGGCGCTGTTCAGCAGCACTATAAAGGGGCGGCCGATTTCCTTGAGTTCGGCAATTACCCTTTCTTCCCCTTCGATGTAATTTTCGCGGGGAAGATCGGTAATGGTTCCGTCCGTGGTGACGACGATCCCGATCGTGGAATGTTCCGAAATCACTTTCCGGGTGCCGATTTCCGCCGCTTCCTGAAAGGGGATGGGCTCCTCAAACCAGGGGGTGGAAACCATCCGCGGCCCCTCTTCCTCCTCGTACCCCAGCGCCCCCTCCACCCGGTAACCCACGCAGTCAACCAGCCGGACCTTGACCTGCAGACCGTGATTGACGTTAATTTCCACCGCTTCATTGGGAACGAATTTCGGCTCGGTGGTCATCACCGTTTTCCCGGCGCTGCCCTGGGGCAATTCGTCCTTGGCCCGCTCTTTGTCGTACGGATTTTTAATGTTGGGGATTACCAGCAGCTCCATAAAACGCCTGATAAAAGTAGACTTGCCCGTCCGGACGGCGCCGCAGACGCCGATATAAATATCGCCGCCGGTCCGTTCGGCAATATCGCGGAAAATATCACTCTTTTCCATGATCGTTTAGTAGCGCCTCCCTCCTTACTAATTTTTCGGGTCAATGATTATTTAAAGGCGTGACGAGGCATCCCCCCTACCTTGCCGCCGTTTTTCCATCCATTTTTTCCCGTCCATCAGCAAACTTTATCTGGCATACTTTAACAATATATATATGAAAGGTAAGTAAGAATATAACTACCTTTAAATATTTTTTTGGTAATTTTTTGGTAAAAAAAATTTTCCTGATCGGGAGGAGTTTTCATATAATATGTCGAAAAACTTTGTTGATAAAGTAAGTTGCCGGGGGTTTGTTCGTGGAACTAATCGTGAAACGGCTAATCATACTTATGTGGGCAAACCGGAAAATAAAACTGCTTTTTTCATCGGCGCTGGCCTTTATGCTGCTGCTTTTCCCGCCCTTTGCCGCCGGCCGGGCCGCCGCTTACACAGTTAAACCAGGGGATACTTTGTACGGGATCAGCCTGCGCTACGGCGTAACCGTTCAGGCTCTCCAGGAAGTGAACGGCATCACCGGCCACCTCATCTACCCCGGACGGGAAATAGTAATCCCCGGGGATGCCGAAACCAGCCGGGAAAACGGCCGGGAAACCGGCCGGGAAACCGGCCGGGCCGGTTCATCCGGTACCGAAACCCCGCCCGGGGGGCAGGGGCAAAGCGAAACGACATCTCCCGGCACCCCCCCGCCGTCCCCTTCCGGGCCGGAATCAAAGCCGCTAGAAAAACCGGATCAGCCGCAAGTTTCCCACACCGTAAACAAAGGCGAGTGCCCATATACCATTGCCAGCCGCTACGGAATCAGCGTGGAAGCATTGATGCAGGCCAATCACCTTACTTCCCCGCTGATCTACCCGGGGCAGATCCTGATTATCCCCTCGCCGGCAAAGGCAGATGACCCCGCAAAGGTGAGCGCCCCCCGGCCGGCAACAAACGACCTGCCTTCCCGCAGCTCCCCCGCCTCGCTGGCGAAGAAAATCCTTAACTACGCCGCTTCCTTTTTAGGAACCAGATATGTTTACGGCGGATCGAGCCCCCGGGGTTTTGACTGCTCCGGTTTTGTCCAGTACGTTTTCCAAAGCGCCGGTTTTGAGCTGCCCCATAACGCCGCCGCGCAGGCGGGCTACGGCACGCCGGTAGAGAAGGGCTCCCTGCAGCCCGGCGATCTGGTGTTTTTCAGTTATTACGGCAGCAAGGGGATTAATCACGTGGGGATTTACGCGGGAAATGATCAATTCATTCACGCTTCGAGCAAAGAAGGGGTTAAGTATTCATCCTTGAGCCAGTCCTATTACCGGCAAAATTACCGCGGGGCCAGGCGGCTGCTAGAAAGGTAGGGGTGAATGCTCCAGTTCGCTGCGGCGGTCCCTGGTCATCAGGTTCACTACCGCCGTCCGGGGGGATAGGCCGGCAAATAACACCTGGTAAATCTGCTCGGTAATGGGCATTTCGATCCGGCGGAGCAGGGCCAGTTGGCGGGCCGCCCGGGTCGTCCGCACCCCTTCCACCACCATCTTCACCGCCGCCAGCGCCTCTTCCAAGGACTTGCCTTTCCCGATTTCCATCCCCGCGCGCCGGTTCCGGCTGTGCATGCTGGTGCAGGTCACAATCAAGTCGCCCACCCCGGCCAGGCCGGCGAACGTCCGGGGGTCGGCCCCCATTGCGCACCCCAGGCGGGTGATCTCGGCCAGCCCGCGGGTCATCAGAGCCGCCTTGGTGTTGTCGCCGAAACCCAGCCCGTCGGCAATACCCGTGCCCAGGGCGATAATGTTCTTCAGGGCCCCGCCCAGTTCCACGCCCTTTACATCAGAGCTGGTGTAAACCCGGAAACTTTCCGTCATCAAGAGGTCCTGAGCGGTTCCGGCGGCCTCCGGGGAAAAGCCGGCGCAGACCACGGCGGTAGGCATGCCCCGGCCGACTTCCTCGGCGTGGCTGGGACCGGATAAAACCACGTAAAACCGGGCCCGGACCGGGCCGCCCTCTTCCAGAAATACTTCCGACATCCGCAGGAAAGTATTTTCCTCCAGACCTTTGGCCGCATTGACCAGCAAAATCCCCCGGGGCAGACAGGGCAGCGCCCGGCGCAAAACCTCCCGGAAGGCGTGCGAGGGCACGGCAAAGATCACCGCTTCCGCGCCGGCCAGAACGCTTTCCAGGTCTACTTTTGCCCGGACATTTTCCGGAATGGGCACGCCCGGCAGATACCGGACATTTTCTGCGCTGTTGATCTCACCGGCCAGCTCCGGTCTTCTGGCCCAGAGTTCCACTTTTTGCACTTTTTTGCTCAACAGGACGGCCAGCGCCGTAGCCCAGCTGCCGGCGCCGGCAATGGCCACCTTTTCCATATCCATCCCCCTGTCCGGGGCTCCGGCCCGGTCCCCGGCAATGTGTTCGCCAGTCCGTTAAAGCCGCCCGATCCTTGATTCCGTACCGGACAATAGCCGCCGGATATTGGGCAGGTGCTTATAAACGGCGATCGCCGCCACGGCCAGCGCAAAAAGGAGATGGGTCCAGGAGCGCCCCAGCACCAGCATTAAAACCGGCAGGGCGGCCACGGCGGTGATTGAACCCAGCGAAACGTAGCGGGAAACGCCCACCACTGCCAGCCAGATCCCCAGCCCGATGAGCATCGCCAACGGGTCTAAAAGGAGAAATACACCCAGGGTAGTGGCGATGATCTTTCCTCCTTGAAAACCCAAAAAAACCGACCAGGAATGTCCCACCAGCGCCGCCAGGGCGGTCAGCAGCTGGGCGTCGCCCCCCGCCAGATAGCGGCCCAGGAGCACGGCAAGCACTCCTTTGAGCACGTCTCCGGCCAACACCAGGATTCCCGCCGCCGGACCCAGATTGCGCCAGACGTTGGTGGTGCCGATATTTCCGCTTCCGCGCCGCCGGATGTCGATTCCCTTCGCGCGGGCCACCAGGTAGCCGATGGGAACCGCGCCAATTAAGTAGCTGATCATGATGAGTAAAATGAGCTTCACCGGAAAACCTCCCCAGAAAACAGGAATTAGGGGTTAGGGGTTAGGAATTGGGGGTAAATACTTTTACAATCCATATCTCTTTGTGCCTTCTGTGCCTTTGTGCCTTGGTGCCTTCCTTAATGCCTTAGTGCCTTTGTGCCTCTATGGCCTTTTTCTGTTACCCTTTTGAACCTTATCCCCGCCGGCGGCGGAAGAAGAAGCGCAAGGGGGTGCCCGTAAAGCCCCAGGCCAGCCGGAGCTGATTTTCCAGGTAACGCAAATAGGAAAAATGCAGCAGTTCCGGATCGTTAACAAACAGCGCAAATGACGGCGGCCGGCTTTGGACCTGGGTGCCGTAAAAAATTTTCAGCCTTTTTCCCTTTTGGGAAGGCGGCGGGTTTCTCAGCTGGAGATCGGCCAGCAGGGCGTTTAGGGAACCGGTCGGGATCGCCCGGTTAAATTCCCCCCATACGTCCGCAACCAGCTGCAGCAACTGGCGGATACCCCTGCCGGTCAGCGCGGAAATAAACGCAACCGGAGCGTAAGATAAAAAGGGCAATTCCTGATCAACTTTCTCCCGGTACCGGTCGGCCGCGCGTTCGTCCTTTTTCAGCAGATCCCACTTGTTGACTGTCAGAATACTGGCCTTCCCCTTTTCGTGCACGTAACCGGCAATGCGTTTGTCCTGTTCGGTCACCCCCTCCAGTGCATCCAGCATCACCAGGGAAACGTCGCAGTTGTCAATCGCTTTGAAGGCCCGCATCACGCTGTACCTTTCGGTGGCTTCGTCAATTTTGCTCTTCCGCCGGATCCCGGCGGTATCCACCAGCAAAAAACGGCGCCCGGCGTGTTCAAACAGGGTATCAATGGCGTCCCTGGTGGTGCCCGGTTGGGCGCTGACGATGACCCGCTCAAAGCCCAGGATTTTATTCACCAGGGAAGATTTACCTACATTTGGCCGGCCGACCACGGCGACCCTGATCAGTTCTTCCGGACAGGCTTCCTCTTCGCGGACGGGCAGCGCCTGCAAAATTTGATCCAGCAAGTCGCCGGTATTCAACCCCAGGGCGGCCGAAACGGGAATGGGCTCGCCCAGGCCCAGGCGGAAAAAGTCGTAATGCTCGCCGGCAAATTTTTCCACCTTATTGGCCACCAGCAAAACGGGTTTTTCGGAGCGCCGCAGCATTTGGGCGATTTCTTCGTCGGCCGGCGTAAGCCCCGCGCGGGCGTCGACCAAAAACAAAAGGACGTCGGCCTCCCGGATGGCCAGTTCAACCTGGCGGCGGGTTTTCCCGGAAATTTCGTCCGTTTCCTGAAAGTCGAGGCCCCCGGTGTCCACCAGGGTAAAGACGCGCCCGCTCCACTCCACGTCCTTTTCCAGGCGGTCCCGGGTCACCCCCGGTTTCTCTTCGACAATGGCCACCCGTTCTCCTACCAGCCGGTTAAATAAAGTTGACTTGCCTACGTTCGGCCGGCCCACGATGGCCACCACTGGCTTGGGCATTCAGGCCACTTCCCACTCAGTATTCAGCACCAGCCGGCAAAGCTCCCGCGGCCCCCCGGCCTTTACCGCCGGTACGCCCAGGCGGCGGGCAACTTCGGGCAAAGTCGGGCCGTCCAGGAAAACGTCGTCTTTTTCCCGCAGCATCACCGCGGGAACGATCAAAAGGTCGCCCAGCTTCCTGCCCGCCAGCCCGGCCAGCAGGTCTTGCGCCGTCAATAAACCCGCTACAGTTACTGTTTCGCCAAAAAAACGGTTGGTTACGCCAATTAGCTGCACTTCCAGGTTCTCTATTTCGTTCAGCCGCCCGACGATCGGCTTGAGGATCTCCTCTCCCAGTTTCCCGGTGGCAACAGTCACTTTTCGGGGCCGGGCCAGCCCGGCGGGCAGCTTTTTTGCCGTTGCGGCCCACTCGTCCCCAAAAAGCCGGACCAGCCCCACGCCGTTTTCCAGCTGCGGAAAACCGGCGTAATCTTTCGCCGGCGGAACGGGCTCCCCGGCCAGCAAATAAAATTCGTCGGCGGCAAAAACGAAAGGGTGTCCTGCGCGGCGCCGGCAGGCGCGCTGCCACTTCCGGACGAGGCCGGTGATTTCCCGGGCCTCCTCTTTATTATATATCCGCAGCGGATACAACTTATCCCGGTAGCGGGTGAGGCCCACCGGAACCACCGCCAAAGAACGCACCGCCGGCCATAAACTGTAAAGATCACTGATCGTCCTGGCTAATTCCGGGCCGTCGTTGATCCCCGGGCAAAGGACGGCCTGGGCGTGCATCTCAATCCCGGCGCCGGCCAGAAAGCGCAGCTGTTCCATAATTTTCCCCGCCCGCGGATTATTTAACATCTTTTCCCGTAAAACGGGGTTGGTGGTATGCACGGAAATATACAGCGGGCTCAACCGCTGACCGGCAATCCGCTCCAGATCCTCCCGGCGGACGTTGGTCAGGGTGATAAAATTTCCCTGCGTAAAGGAAAGGCGGTAGTCGTCATCGTTGAAATAAAGGGTGCTGCGCAGGCCCCCGGGCATCTGGTCCAAAAAGCAAAAAATGCACCTGTTCCGGCAGCGTTTGATGCGCCCCAGTTCGCGGGGGCCGAACTCCAGCCCCAGGCTGTCCTCGTAATCTTTTTCGATGTCCAAAAGCCAGCTTTCACCGCCGGGTTTGACCACCAGGATATTGAGTTTTTCGGCGCAGCTTAAAAACCGGTAATCCACGATATCCCGGACCGGCTGCCCGTTGATTTCCACAATCCGGTCGCCCGGTTCCACCCCCAGCTGGTGGGCGATGCCGCCGGCGGCAACTTTTTCTACGGAAAGGCCATTCCGGATCATTAATCTGATACCTTCTCCTTGCAAAAACAACCTGGATACCTTAATCTATTCTAACTCCACTTATAAAATTAAAATAATAAACTAATCTTCTGGCAGATCAAAAACAAGAAGCCCTTCGATCTGGCGAAAATGCCTGATGTTCCGGGTAACTAAAGCTGCTTCTTGTTCCAGGGCGGTGCCGGCTATGAGCGCATCTGCAGGGGTCAACCCGTTAGAGCGATAAAACCGCAGTAAGATCCCTGCGCGTTTAGCGATCTTTTGCGTAACCGGAACCGACTCGAACAATTCCAGCAACTGGACAACCGCTTCCTCTCTTTTTGGGTTCTGCATACTTTTTCCAGCAAACAATTCCATAACAGTCACGGTAGAAAGCTTAACTGGTATACCGCTTTTGAAAATATTTTCTAAAAAGTTTGCTGCCGGTGCGTACTTGCGCAAGTGATCAATCAGCACGCTGGTATCGATAAGTATATTATTCAACCCCGAGTTCCTCCCACCGTTTCTGATCCCCTTCCCTCAACTTGCGCACAAATTCCTCGCCAGACTCTGGTAGATCTTTCCACGCCCCTGCAGTCGCGCGCAAAATATCCACCACTTCCCTGGCGTTTTTTCTTGTCGTCGCTTTACTTTCCAAAATAATCCTGCCCTCTCCAGCAACGCTTACTTTCAATACATCGCCGGCATTTATCCCTAACTTTTTTCGTACCGCCACCGGCAAAGTAATCTGTCCCTTTGGAGATATTCTGGTTTCCATCTGATTATACCCCCCTTCTTTACCTTTCTTTACTTTTATTATTTTATCATACCAGGTAAAGCAGCGCAATCGTAACAAATTAAAAAGTTGTTTCCATAGTATAGCCCCAACATTGAATGTATCAACCTTTTTTCTCGCCTTTGTAAATAATGGCAGGAAAAATAAAAAATAAGTCGAATATCTGTAATACAAGTAAGTTTATCTAATATTTCAGAATAGTTTGGTTTGTTAACCATTATATGGCGTACTTAAACTTGCATCCCTTATCTTTAGGTCATACCGGCACGCCTCGGGATTAAACTCGGGTTCGTGTAAGTCCTTGCTGTTCCTAGGATTTAATTTAATCACGAGCCGATCTAAAGTACTATTGCTAAGGAGGAAAAAATAGTGGTCAATTTTCAATTATTTCGGCTAAAAATTTATAAACCCAGGCAAATTAATTTTTATGAAATGAGCAAAAGTCACTCAGAAATTCTCAAAGACGTAATTTTTTCACTACCATCTGCCGAAATCAGGAAAGGTACAATTTGGAATATCGGAAATGTTACAACTATCGATGAAGCAGGGATATACTTTCGTGTTGGTAGGGCGTCCAAATTGAGATCCGGAGTTTATCAAAACGGTAACTTTCATGATCAAGATTTTGAAATGGCACCATACACGCACGTTGTTCTAGATATTAAGTTAGAAATATGCGCAATTGCTAAACAAAATAAGCTTGCATCAAAAACAGCTGGAATTGCAAATCAATTATCCAGGTTGCTAACGAAATCAAATAGGGCAGCTCTATTTAGGGTAGAGTTTGAGATCAGTGAAATCAATGACCCAGAAGATTTTATAACTCATCTCCGTCGTGCTTTTGCAATTTCAAGATTTTGGTTAACCTTTTCAAGGCCAAATCCATTTGATGTCAATACCGATATCCTAAAGCCTTTACAGAAATGTCTAAATGAAACAGATGGAACAAAAGGTAAACTTGAATTGCAAGGGTTTAATTTAAAAGCAGATAGCCTGGAAGATATAACCAGATCAGTAGCTTCCACAGGTGATGAGGCCGGCGCTTTGTTAATTGAAGAAAAAGGCCAAAAAGGGGTAAGAAAATCTCTCAAACATAATCCGGTCAATATCCCAGAGGACGATTTGGTAAATAATCAACAGATAAAAACATTATTACAACATGTTAGAGAGGTCTATTACAAAATTCGCGGAAAGAGCGAATCAGAATTATGAATACTAAATTCAATTACTGGTATTGGTTTTTTAAAGGAAGCGGGGGTAAACCAGGTTACCGAAGGCTATTCGACAGGTGGATTTTTATCCACCTGGTTATAGGCTTAATTATGTCATTTTTAGTTCCTGCTTGCTTGGAACAAGCCGCCAATGCAGTATTATTTCCGTTGGCCAGTATTTTTATTGCTCTATCATTTGCATGGTCTGTAAACGCCCAAGCATTAATGCAAAGTGATGAAATAAATGAACTCTCACAGCATCACGAAGGAGGATTTGAAGACTATGTTTTTATATACCAAGCAGCAGTATTAACAATTTTGGTTACATTGGTTCTTTGGGGCCTTGCTGGCCTAAAGATTTTCGACGTACGATGGCCAACCCCCGATAAACCAAAACTCTATTTTTCCTTAAAAACACTTCTTTTTTTTATGTTTAGCCTTACTTTACGTGAATGTTGGCATGTTGTAATAGGAACACACTGGCTGCTTATAGCACAGAGAGAGATAAAAAGGCATAAAAAAAAGTAATATATCCCAAGATTGGCGACAATATTTTCCAAACCCAATAATCTCAAGGGTTTAGAAGGCCAATCTTCAAAAGTGTAGTCCCTAACAAGGACAAAATAATTTTCAATAAGAACTTGATAAACACAATTATTATGGTATAATTATCGTAGTCCCTAGCATGGGAGGGCCACGATGTGTTCCTGAAAAAATCAACCACTACGATTCGCGGCAAAACCTATAACAACTACAAGATCGTTGAGTCTTACCGCAAAGGGGGAAAGGTCAAGCACCGGATTCTTTTTCCTTTGGGTGCCTTAACTGAAGAGCAGGCAGAACGCTTGCGCCTGGCCGTGGCCGCTTATTCCAGCCCCGATGTGGTGGTGGCCAAAAGTGACGAGATTGTAGTGACGAAGCACGCTGGTTACCTGGCGGTGGCTACCCTCCATCACTTCTGGCAGGAATGGGGCTTTTCCGATTTCTTTCGGGCGGACCGCTGGGTCGAAGCAATGGTGCTCAACCGCTGTCTTGAACCGGTGACGAAAATCAAGATCAGGGAGTGGATGGCCGAAACAGTTCTCCCGGCCTACCTGGAGGTTGATCCGCACAAGGTAGATGAATTTGATGTTTACCGTTCCTTAGACCACTTAGCCAAACGCGAAAAAGAGCTGCAAGCTTTCCTTTACCAGCAATTGCAGGCTAAACGTTCGAGTTTCAGCGGTTACTTCTTTTATGAACTCACCTCCACTTATTTGGAAGGTAGCCGCTGTTTGATCGCCAAACTGGGTTATTCCCGCGACCACCGCCCCGACTGCGAGCAGATTGTCATCGCGCTAATGATTACCCCGGAAGGTTATCCCTTCCACTGGCGGGTCCTGGAGGGGAACACCCAGGATGTCACTACAGTAGAGCAATTAATCCAGGAGGTCAATTCCCAATATCACCTTCAGCACTGCACCCTGGTTTTTGACCGGGGCATGGTTTCCGCAGCCAATTTAATGTCCCTGGAGGCAACAGCCTGGCATTATGTCTCGGCCCTGGACCGCGACGAAATTGTTAGCGCCGGTTTTTTAGAGGAGGCTTTGCCCGAGCCGGCCTCTCCCTGTGATTGGGAACAGGTCATGGCCATGCGCGAATTCGTTCCCTTTGACGAGAATCAACTGCTTTTTTACCGTGAGTTTTCTAAAGAAGGAAGACGATATGTCCTCACCTTTGATGTCGCTCGTTTCCTGGAAGAATACCGCTCCTTGGAACAAAGGCTAAATAAGGCCATCACCTGGCTTGAGCAAAAGAACAAGACCTTGGCCCAGGCGAAAAAAGCCCGCAACCAGGAAATTCTCACCCGGGAACTGGAAACCATGCTCAAACGCAAACGGGTCAAAAGGTTGCTGAAAGTCTACCTCGAGCCCCGGGAGGTAAAGGTAACCAACGCCCGGGGCAAGGAGCGCATGGTGCATACCTTCCAGTTCACCTACGCCGTTTCAGAAGAGGAGCGGCAAAAGGAGCAGCGTTTACATGGTCTTACCTGTTTCGTGACCAATCTACCGGCCCAGAAGGCTTCCGCCCGTGAGGTGATTGGCTGGTACCGGCGTAAAAACAAAGTGGAGGAAGCCTTTCGGGAAATCAAATCCTACCTTGAGCTGCGCCCGATCTATTTGACCCGCACCGAACGCGTCCGGGCGCACGTAAGTATCTGCATTCTGGCCTATTTCCTCTACAACGATATTGAGCGGCGCTTCCGGGAAAAAGGTCTTGCGGAATCACCCCCGGAGGTGTTGGCCCGGTTGCAGAAATGCCAGGTTAACCGCCTGGAGTTTAAAAATCAGCGCCGGAGTAAACTGAGCATTACCGAGCCATCCGAGCAACAGAAGGAATACCTGCAAGTATTGGGATGCGAAAATATTCTTGCTCCCCAGGAGGTAAAAAGAGTTCTAAAAAAGGTTGAAAACTGGTTGTAGGGACTAATCCATTTTTTGGTATGGGCTTAAGCCCTTGTCATCTCTATGATTGGAAAATTTTTACGCCAATCTCGGGCTTTTAATAAATGATTTTTTTCCAATCATCCACAATTAAAATACCGATGCTTAGGCTATTTAATAAATGGTCAGGAAGTGATTAAGGAAATGGCCTCCAGACCATGCAGGTCTCTGTCGTAAGATCCTTCAGTCCCCTTGTCATCGGGGCGATGGCTGCAACGTTGAGCTGCATGCTGCATATCTGCTTATTTATTTCCTCTTTCAGTCCCCTTGTCATCGGGGCGATGGCTGCAACGAAGGCCACTGCTACTTAAGACCCCGGGATATCGTTCCTTTCAGTCCCCTTGTCATCGGGGCGATGGCTGCAACCTGACCGTGATGGGTGTTAAAAAAACCAGTGGTTAAGCAGTCTGACGCGGTTAAAAAGTTTTGCCGGAGGGGCCGTTTTTTCGAAAATGATCTTTCTGCACGAAAAGCCGGGTTATTTGCGAAAAAACCAAAAGGGAAATTTTCCGTGCGGAACGCAGTTTAAATCCTTTTAGCAATTAATGGTACCCTGCAATATTGCCATATATTAGGAACTTTCTCAACGATTTTCGAAAAATCATCTTCTCTTTACGTTTCGCCACCGGGAAGATTATTCCTCCCTGCGGGAAGAAGAAAAGGATGAGGCTTTCCACCCTTACCTCCCGGCCCTCCACCCGCTTTAACTCATAGTAATTTTCCGTCAGATGGGGTGCGATAATAAAATCCACTTCCCCTTCTACAAATTTTAGTTTTAAAAAATGGGACCCCTCCACGTAATCACCAGGTTCCCTACCGCGTTGTTTAATCGGGGAGTAAGACAAGTCAGATATTGGGCATCCCGCAAACCTCCGGTATTCCATATTGCACTAAAAACCTGGCCAGATCCTGCAGGGGTACGTCTGTAAAAAAGTTAAAGATCTGAAGCGTGTACCGGGTGTCAAACTTCATCGTTTTAAGCATCCGGGCCAGCTTTTTTCATCGAGGTAACTGGCCTCCTGGGCATTTATGGTGGTTCCAATCCCAGAATGCATAATCAATCCCTTGTTTATCTGTTTATTATAGTATAAACATTCGGAAGGCAAAAGCACAGCGTCGGGGCAATGGATACATCTCGATCGAAAACGGCCAGCGAGGTGGCCGCCATATTTTTTTGACCCTGCCCCACGAGCGCTCCGTGTTCCTTCTGGGCCCCCTAAATCACCAGGCCGACCTCTTCGCTGTACGCGGCATTTACTACCTTCGGCCAACCCGTCTTTTTTCCCGGCGCAATTTTGCCTTCCCGGCGCAACCGGCAAAACTGTCCCCACCTGACGGGAACGAGGAGTTCGCAGGCAGCCAGGGGTTCATTTTCCAAAAGAGAAGCGTACTCGGCGAACATCGCCACCGGGAGGACTTCGATACTGTCGAAGGCCCGGTAAAATTCTTCCTCCAGGTCTTCTTCGGACTCAAAAGCCCATAACGTATCCAGGCAGGACTTCTTAAAGGCAAGGCCGGCTTCGTTGTAAGCCCGCTCCCACCCGGCGGCAATTTCTCCCTGATAAACTTCATCCAGCCAGCCTTCAATTTTTGCCTCATCCAGCATCTCCCCGCTGTGTCCGGCCAAAATCCGCAGGGCGGCGGCAACCAGCGGCGAGTCGTAAATCCCCCCGCCGTCGGCCGGCTCCGTAAAAACGTGAACGGGTGCCAGGTCCGGGTTCCCCAACCGCCGCCGGCTTGTCCGGCCGCGGTTCACCCGGCCGAAGCGCTGGATCAAAGCTTCCAGGGGCGCCGGGTCAGTGTAAATTACATCCAGGTCGATATCCAGGCTGACCTCCACCACCTGGGTGGCCACCAGCACCACCGGTTTTCGCGTGCGGGAACGCACTCCCGTCGCCTCCTGCACGGCTTTCTCCTTGGCCAGCCGGTGGCGGACGTTAAAACGACCGTGCAATAAAATTACTTCCGCCCCCGCCCCTGTTCCTGCCCCCGGCTTCCCGCCGGGACACTTCAAAGACCGGTAAACCTCCTGCGCGCGGGCCACCGTGTTGCAGCAAACCAGGACGGCCCGACCTTCCCGGGCATCTTCCATAATCCTGGTGATATTTTTCTCCGCCGTCAGGTCGCCGTCCTCCACAAATAAACGGTGGCGCTGGAACAGGGCGAAGGTCCTGGGGTCCGCCCGCACAAGGGTGGGTTCCCCCAGGGCCTCCTCCAGGCGTTTCCTGATCAGCGCCGGAAGCGTAGCCGACATAATCAAAAACCTGGCCCGGTAATTTTCGGCCAGATATTTTACCATGCCCAGAATCATGGCCAGGCGGCGGGCTTCGTAGGCGTGGATTTCGTCAAAGATGAAGGCGGCCTGAAAATAATGGCTTAAGGCGCTCTCGTACCCTTTCAGGCGGTAGGCCGCTTTGAGCATCTGGTAGGGACTGAAGACGCGCACGGGGTAAAAGCCCAGCCGGGCCAGGTTTTTTTCCCAGCGGGCGGCTTTTTCGGCATTTTCCGGACTGTAATCTTCGTCCAGAAAACGGCGGTAGTAGGCCGGCAGGCTCCTGCTGTGCTCAAGGCCCACCAGCCCCGGAAAAATTTTTTGCAGCCGGTCGTACATGGCGTTCATGCTGGCCTGATAGGGAAGGGTGTAAAAAAGGCGCGGCAGGGGATTATTGGCGGCCGCCCAGAGCAGGGCCGACTCTGTTTTGCCGCTGCCGGTGGGCGCGATCAGGACGACGGAACCCGGCGTGCGGGCGCACTGCAGCTGGTGGGGATAGAGCGTTTCCAGCTGGAAACCCATTCTGGCCAGCAGCTTCCCGGGCGGTTCGCCCGGCACGACCGCCGGACCGCCCGCGTGGGCGGAAGCCAGATGATCGCAGTTGACCACCTGCCCCCGCAGGGTGATGGCGCCCAGGCGCAGGAGGCACTCTTCGGAATCCTTCAGGCGGCGTAGAAAGCGGCGGTAGCTGCGCAAGTGCCGGCGGATCCTTTTTGCTCCCTGCGCGCAAACCATCAAGACTGCCTGTTCTTTTTCTGGCAACCGCAAGCTACTCGCAATTTCCTCAAGCCCCCCAATTTCCCCGGTACAGCCAATTTCCCCGCCAAAGCCCAGGGCGCCTGCCCAGGGACCGGCACATTCCCTTAGCCAGCGCCACAACCCTGCCGTAGCCTCCTCGCCCAGTCCGGCCACAAAAGAAACGAGCAGATCCTCTTCCCCCTCGTCCGGCTCCGGGTACGCCGCTGCTATTTCCGGCGCGTCCCGGTGGTGACTGACCACGGCGGCGGCCACCCAGGCCAGCTCCTCCTCCGGCAGGATACCGGCCAGCCAATCCACGTAGGCTAGCGAAAGCACCTCGTGGCGATGCGGCCAGGGAGGTCCGCCGCGCAGGCGCTCCTGAAAACCCGCAGCCGCCTTCCCGAAGTCGTGCAACCAGCAGGCCCAAAAAAGGCACCGCCATAGACCTGGGAAGCCTGCCAGCGAAGCAAGCCCGGGCCGCAAAGAACGGGTCCGGGCCAAAACCTTCAGCACGTTCCAGGTGTGGGCGGCCAGGCTTTCCCCTGACTGACCTGCCGCTTCCGGACTTTTTGCCCAGGTATCCTCCAGCCAATCAGGCCAGACCGGGGGTTTTACCGGGTATGCAAGATCTTCCATATTAGCCGGATTCGCCAAATTCCCCGAATTCGCCAAAACCTTCCTCCTCATCGCCGGTGAAAGTATGAAAGAATAAACCGAGCGACACCCCCCGGTCATCCGGGGCCGCGGAGTCCACATAAAAATGCAGGCGGGTTTGGGCGTATTTAATGAAATCTTTGCTGTAGACCCTTTTCTGCAACAGGATGTACCGGGCGAACTGCGGCGTCCGGTTGTGCGCGTAGTCCAGGTAGCGGGGCATCAGCAGGGCGATTCCCCGCCCCGTGTGCCTGGCCAGGCTGTAGGGCGCAATGGTATGTTCAAAATACGCCTGCTCTCTCTGGGCGAGCTCGACTGTCTCCACCCGGGTATAAGTAAAGAGATCCTGTGAGCGCCCCAGGACAACAGCGTAACGGGGGCGTCGAAAAGCTGCCTCCCACTCGGGCCGGTTCAGGTAGAGCACCAGCCGGGGGCGAAAGAGAATCGCCCGCTTAAAAGGGTTGACGTTCCCCTCCAGGACTTTCGGCAGCTTCGTCTGCGGCATTCTGCCCGTCGCCGCCGTCAAGACGTGGATGTGCTCCACATCCTCAAAAACACCCTGGTAAGTAAAGTGGTAGGCGAACCGGATCCCCCCGGGGGGAACCCATTCGCCCAGGGCGCTGCAGATGTGCCCGTAGATAGTGGCCGGGGGAGGCATCTGGTAGGTGGGGTGCACACCCTGCATGAAATGGGGGAACCGGAAAGAGGTGGTCAGCCCTTCAGCCGTAATTTTTAGTACCCGCATGGGATCACCTGCTTAGCGTTGTATTCCATTTTATTCCTATTTTTCCCTATTCCAGCCACTCCGGCTGAAATTCCCGAATAAAACTTTGGATGATCTCCCGGGGATGGCCGATCTTAACGGCCCGGCCTTTCCGGGGCGCACTCCTTTCGCCCGGGTTTTCGCCAGGGCACGCTTCGCCCAGCCACGCTTCCAGCTTTTCCCGTTCTTCATCGAGATAGCCCCGCACCCAGCCGACGTAAACATCCGAGAGGATTTCGTCCGCAAATACGCTGAGCGCTTCCTCCAGGGCAGGAAGTTTTAACTCCGGCCGACCGTAACCGTCAGCCCCCAGGACGTGGCCGAAGATGTGGTTCCCGCCCCCGGTCACCGCCATGATCACCAGCGGCGGAGCCACGTCGGTGTAGTGCAGGGTTAATTTAGCGCCTCCTTCCAGGCGGGCCAGTCCTTCCAAAAGGGCTTTCACCCGTTGAAGGCGTTCCTCGCGGGGCAGACGGAAAGCTTTTTCGTCCGCCAGCTCAGGCAGACCCTTCGCCCTGGCCTCCTCCACCCTGGCCTCGTCCAGATTTTTAAAACCCGTTTTGCTCCGGTACCAGAAGGTGCCGCAGGCGTGCAGGTCAAGGGAAAACAGCCCTTTTAAAGCCGCCCGGTAGAACTGGTGCTCGAACGGGACGGGGTCGCCGTCGTGCCTGGCCATTACCCCGAAATCCTCCGTGATGTAAACGGGGGCCAGGGAAACCAAAGTGCTCACCCGGAACGGCGCCACGCGGGTAACCGTATCCACGGTCACTGTTTCGTTCGTCCGCGACGGATCCGCTTCCCGTTTTTCCCGGGCGGACGTTCTTTTGGAAGGAGCGCGCATATAGCCGAAAAGATCGTCGTCCCAATACCGAATGGGGTTGGCATCGGTATAGGCTACTTTCTCTTCCCGCCACACGGGCGCCGCCTGCCAGCCCACGCCAAGTTTTTCCAGGGTCGTCCGCAGCCAGTAGCGAAAGGCCTGTGCGGATACGTAGGGGTAAGCTCCTTCCCTGGTGCGAATCAACTTTACGCCGGTGGTGTTGTCTGTACGCGCCCCCGGGATATTGCCCAGGTTGTTCAAAGCCGAAGCGGGCGCGTCGATCAGTAAGGTACCGGTGATAAAAGCCATTTTAATCGCCCTCCTCTGCAGGAATTTCCGGGATGACGTCCTGATTTCTCCCCAGCCAGCCGCGCTCGTAAAGAGTTTCGATCAGGCGGATGAGAACCAGGTCCCGAGCCAGCCGCCAGTCAGAACTGGCCACGTTCACCCCGTCTTCAAAAACTTCCAGATAAGGGTCCAGAGTAATGAGCGGCGGATTGCCCCTCTTCACGTGGGCCAGGTTGGCCTTCAGCAGAACGGCGCGGAAATTTCCGTAATTCTGCTCCCGGAAAAAATTCAGAAAGAAGCGCCGGTCATTCTGCGTGTCGACATAATCCGCCAGCCGGTCACCTAACGCACGGATTTCCTGAATGCGCCTTTTATCCACGTTCATCACCCTTTCCAGGAATAGCTCGGTCAACCGCCAGGAAACGAGGTCCGCTTCGTTTTTCAGGGAATAATACCGGCGGGGGTCGTCCTCACCGGCAAAGCGCCGGGGGATCCGCAAAAAATACCGGCGGACGAAATCCGGGGCGTTTTCCGGCAGCCCGAACAAATCTTCAAACAGGACGTTCCGCCGCGGCTCGAAAGCTTGTTCCGCCTCCGTTTCCCGGGCGGCCGCAGTTGCCTTGCGGCGCCCTTTTTTCTCCGGGCGCGGGTTGAGCTGCCACGCCCGCTGGACAAGCGCCTGCCAGGCCCCCCGGTAGTCGGCGGCCATGGCCCGCCGCAAGAAGCCGGTCATTTCCAGCGGCAGGTGGTAGATGGCCAGGGGCGGGTTGTTGACGTCCAGGGGGTTGGACTGCCCGCTGTTGCTCAGGTGGTAGGCGGTGACCGAAGCCGGCTCGTCTTCCCGGAGGGCGTCCCGGCGCCTTTCTTCAATCGCCAGCAGCGTCTCCACCAGGAGCGTTTTGGGCAGCCGTTTTGCCTCCGGGAGCTTCGTGCTGCCGGACTGGCGGGCCAGTTGCACCGCCTTCATATTTTCTTCCAAAAAGGCGCGGGCGAACTCCAGGGTGATCTCTTCGCTGTCCGCATGCACGGCCAGCAGGCGCCCGCCGCACTTTGCGCAGCCCAGCGGAAAAGCCTGGATACAAAGCAGCGCCAGGCCGGACACGGGCAGTCCCGCGTCGCCCCCGGGGTGAAAATTAATCACCCCTTCCCCGGTGACCAGCGGGATGTGCTGGCGGAAGGCCCGGCCCGCTCCCTCACTTTCCGTCAGCGGAATCCCCAGCGCCGGTTCCCCAAAAAAAACGCATTTTTCCCCGCTCCCGGGCACGTCCGCCCGAAAGGCCCGCCCCACCATCCGGGCGTAGTCCAGACGCCGCCCGGGATTTTTCTCGAAGGCCGGGTTGGTAAAGCCGGAGTTCGGAAAGGCCACGGTTAAAAAGGATTTGAGGGGGTTCACCACATAATTTTGCTCCATGTAGGCGGCAAACTGGTCAAGATCCTCTTCGGTAACGGAAGCAACGTCACTTTTTCCGGCAAAGGCCGCAATCGTCGCCGCGCCTACGTCAACGATGGGGTGTCCGGTATATCTGAGCAACCTTTCACCTCCTTTACCAGAAAATCCCTTGCGGTTTCTAATTCATTTCGCCCTCGCTAAAAACCTTAGATCATTCAACAGGCGCCGTCATGGGATGAAATTCCTAAAATTTATCAATTGCGGCCATTTTCAGCTCCGCAATGAGGATCGCCCGGTCCACCTTGAGGTCCTCCCGGAAACCCAGGAACTCTTGGAATTTTTCGTAGGCCGTGGTCAGTTGATTGGCCACGGTTTTGGCGCTTTTGCCCAGGCGGCGGGCGATTTCCTCGTTGTCCAGCCCTTCTTTGACCAGCAGCAGCACTACTTCCCTTTCTGCCGGGGTGAGCCGGCACTCCAGGAACTCGCGGCGGCGGGATACTTCTTCCCAGGCTTTGATGGCCTGCTGGTCGCTGACGGCCTCCCAGGGATCGCTGCGCCGGGCGAGTTCGGTGAAAACGGGGGAAATGGCGTCCCAGCGCATGACGGAGACGGGGATGAGGACTTGTCAATTGCTTCCCGGGAAACTCAGAAGCTTCAGTTCCGGGGTTTCTTTCGCGAGCAACGCAAAGTGCCGGTCGCGGTGGACAAGGGTGCAGGAGTGATGGAGCGCCCAGGAGGCAATGAGGAGGTCGACCAGGGGAATAACCAGGCCCCGCCGTCGCAGACGGAAGCCGAGGAAGGCGGCGCGTTCCCAAACCGCGTTTTCACTTTTGAGCAAAGGTAAAGCATTTAGCAGCTCAGTTAACTCTGCAAACTGCCTTTCGTCCCGGGTCCCTAAAAGAATCTCCGTTTTTACGGGCGGGGCAATAACTACGGTCTCCCGGAGCAGCGCCTCCCTCAGCCAGCAGGTAATCTCCGGCTGCCCGCCGGAACGCAAAGCTTCAATCCATACCGACGTGTCGACCAGGAAACGTTCACTCATCTTGCCGGAGCTCCTCAAGAATACGGCCGTTTAGCGCCAGGTCGGTTTTACCCAGGCTGGCAGCAAGCTTTTCCAGGCGTCTGCGGCGGACAAATTCTGTAAGGGCCGCCTCGACGGTTTCGGTAAGCCCCTTTAACCCCGCCAGATCCATAGCTTCTCGCAAAAGCTTTCGATTGACATATAATGTTGTCTTCAAAATCAGTCACCTCATAACTAATTGTAACAGATATATTTGATTTGTCAAGACAGATCCCGGACAACCTGTTTTTTCTAGCCCCGGCCCCGTCGGGCCTCGGGTGCCAGCGGCCAAAGCGCATCACAGCAATCAAATCCTTCGTCTCGTCCTCGTAGGTAGGGGGGTGCGGCCCCGGAGGAGTACCGCCGTAGCCGTGCTTGTCCCTGCGTATGGAAGCGTAACCGGCCAATGCCAGTCTCTCAGCCGGCCTTTTCAGGGCATCCCGAGGAGGAACAGGCCGATCCGGGTCGATCATTGTGCCGCTGCGGGTATGCGACATCTCCCCCATCCCAGGCGGCCAGGGTTTCGTACACTTCTTCAAAGCGGCCGGCCAGGATTGTTGACGACTTAATTTTTATGCCCCGTGACGGACACAGACCAGCCGGTTTTCACCGTCCGGAAGCAGGCGCGGGGAAGGCCGGCCGCACA
>JAIMBK010000043.1 GCA_023511535.1 Armatimonadota bacterium | reverse complement strand
TCCACTCCGGCAAGCTGGAGCAGGCCAAGCAAAAAGATGAATAAACCAATCCAGACGGCCCACCAGTCTTCGCTTTTGAACAGTCCGTTCCGTTTTGCCTGGGTTTCCGGAGACATTGTTTCCCCCCTCTTTCAAAACAATTTTTGTTCCCAGACAATTATGAACTATAGACGCCGTTCCTTTATTCATTGCTTCGCCCATTCCCACCCCCTGCTTCAGTTCAAATAAATACCTTACTGACAACATATTATATTTCTTTTCCCCCGGATATTCAATAGATTTTTTTTTCGATGTGTAGTACCGGGTTCAAAAAGTTGTTGTTGACAAAAAATGAATCCCGATGTAAAATATTCTTGCGAAAATAATAATGAGTATCTTTAAAGTTATTTCCCTGCAAACACCCCGTCGCTTAACAAAAACTTCTTTACCTGGTAATTCATTACGAAAGGTTATTGACCGGGCCAGGGGTAAATTATAAGGAAGATTTTTGCCTTAGAATCATAAATTATTTTGACCCGCTAAAATATTCAGAAACGGAGGCTTGGAAATGGCTAAAGCAGTAGGAATTGATTTAGGCACGACCAATTCGGTGGTGGCGGTGATGGAAGGCGGTAAGCCAACTGTCATCGTGAATGCGGAAGGGGCGCGGACAACCCCGTCCGTAGTTGCTTTCAAAGATACCGGGGAGCGGCTGGTGGGTCAGCTTGCGAAAAGGCAGGCAGCCTTAAATCCCCAGAATACCCTTTATTCAGTCAAGCGTTTTATCGGACGCCGCTATTCCGAGGTGGCGGAGGAGCGCAAGCTCGTCCCTTACAAAGTGGTACCGGGACCGAACGATGCCGTCCGCTTCGAGATCCGGGAGAAAAAGTACGCCCCGGAGGAAATTTCGGCGCTGGTTTTAAGAAAGCTGGTGGACGACGCTTCCAGGTATTTGGGGGAAAAAGTAACCGATGCCGTCATCACCGTCCCGGCCTACTTTAACGACGCGCAGCGGCAGGCCACCAAAGACGCGGGAAAAATCGCCGGTTTAAACGTTTTGCGGATCATCAACGAGCCCACAGCCGCTTCCCTGGCTTACGGACTGGATAAAAAGAGGAACGAAACCATCCTGGTCTTCGACCTGGGCGGCGGAACTTTTGACGTTTCCATTTTAGAAGTGGGCGACGGGGTCTTCGAGGTAAAGGCCACCAACGGCGACACCCACCTGGGCGGGGACAACTTCGATAAGGAGATCGTCGACTGGCTGGCGACGGAATTTAAAAAGGATTACGGAATCGATTTGCGCCAGGATAAACAGGCCTTGCAGCGTCTGATCGAAGCGGCTGAAAAGGCGAAGGTGGAGCTTTCCACCACCTTAGAAACCCAGATCAGTCTACCCTTTATCACCGCCGACGCCACCGGCCCCAAGCACCTGGACATGAAACTGACCAGGGCCAAATTTGAAGACCTCACCCACCACCTGGTGGAGCGCTGCCGGGGGCCGGTCAAGGCAGCCCTGGCCGACGCCAAACTCACCGAAAAAGACATTGACGAGGTCATCCTGGTGGGCGGCGCCACGCGGATGCCGGCCGTGCAGAAGCTGGTCAGAGAAATGCTCGGCAAAGAACCTAACCAGGGGGTCAACCCGGACGAAGTGGTGGCTGTCGGAGCGGCGATTCAGGCGGGCGTGCTGGCGGGGGAAGTAAAAGACGTCGTTTTGCTGGACGTGACGCCGCTGTCTCTGGGGGTGGAAACTTTAGGAGGAGTAATGACGAAGATCATCGAGCGCAACACCACCATCCCGGTGCGGCGCAGCCAGATCTTCTCCACCGCCGAAGATAACCAGCCGGCAGTAGACATCCACGTCCTGCAGGGCGAACGCGAGATGGCCCGGGACAACCGTTCGCTGGGGCAGTTTAAGCTGGACGGAATTCCCCCGGCGCCGCGCGGCGTCCCGCAGATCGAGGTAACTTTCGACATTGACGCGAACGGCATTTTAAAGGTCAGCGCCCGGGACCGGGCAACGGGTAAAGAACAGGCCATTACCATCAGCGGTTCCAGCAATTTAGACCAGAGCGAGATCGACCGCATGATCAGGGAAGCGCAGGCCCACGCCGAAGAAGACAAACGGCGCCGCCAGGAAGTGGAGGAACGCAACGAGGCGGACAGTCTGGCCTACCAGGTGGACCGCCAGCTCAAAGAACTGGGGGACCGCCTCCCCGTCCACGAAAAAGCGCGGATTGAACAACTCTTGACCGATCTCCGCGCGGCTTTAAAAGAAAACGCTCCGTTAGAACGTATTCGCAGCCTGCGCAGTGACCTGCAGCAAGCTGCCTACTCTCTGTCGGAGGCTGCTTACCGGCAAACCGGGCAGGATGATTCGGCCGGCGCATCCGACGGCAACCGCGGAAAGGATTCCCGGCGCCCGGGGGGCGACGATGTGGTGGATGTGGAATACGAAGAAAAATAACGGCAAAGAAATTCTCCGGCCGGCCAGGGTGCTGGTGGCCAGGCAGCCCGAGCAAAACTGGAGGCAATTGAATAATGGCCGTTCCTTATCAGGATTACTACGAAATTTTAGGAGTGGCGCGAAACGCCACCGAAAAAGAGATCAAGGCCGCTTACCGGAAACTGGCCCGCAAATGGCATCCGGATTTGCATACCGGTAGGCAGAAAAAGGAAGCGGAAGAGAAATTTAAGCAAATTAACGAAGCTTACGAGGTCTTGAGCGATCCCGAAAAACGCGCCAAATACGACCGTTTGGGAAGTAACTGGCGGGCCGGACAGGATTTTGAACCGCCGCCCGACATGGGGGACGGGTACTTTTATTCCACCGGCGATTTTGAACCGGGTTTGCGGAGCGGATTCAGCGACTTTTTTGAAATGCTTTTCGGGGGTATCCGTTCCGCCGGACGCTCTGCTGCAGCAGCCCGCGGGCCGGTTCGCGGCCAGGATGTAGAAAGCGAAATCGGGCTTACCTTAGAAGAAGCTTACCGCGGAACGACAAAAACCCTCCAGATTTCGGGTTCAAAGGTTTGTCCGGAATGCGGCGGTACCGGCGTGCGAGACAGGCGTTTTTGCGCCCGGTGCGGCGGCACGGGTACGCTTCCAGACTTAAAAACCCTGGAGGTAAAGATTCCTGCCGGTGTTCGCGAAGGTAGCCAGATCCGGTTAAAAGGGCAGGGGGGCGAAGGTCTGGGGGGAGGACCACCAGGGGATCTTTACTTAAAGGTAAGGATTCTTCCCCATCCTGTTTTTACCGTCAGAGGGGATGATCTGGAGGTGCAGGCCATCTTAACCCCTGACCAGGCTGTTTTAGGCGATAAAGTATCCGTTCCCACCTTAGACGGGCCGGTCACCGTCACTGTCCCACCCGGCAGCCGGGCGGGAACGCGGCTGCGGCTAAGGGGAAAGGGGCTGACCCGCAAGGGCGGCGGGCGCGGCGACCAGTACGTCCGCATTGTTATTGATGTTCCCGCCTCCATAAGCGAAGCGGAGGAAAAATTGTACCGGCAGTTAAGGGCTCTCCGGCAGTAACCGGGAAGTTGCCCATGTAAAAGGTAACGGATGGCAATATTTCTGGCAAAGGCAGGATGACTATGACCCTGTTGCGGATTTATTACCACGGCGGAGAGCAGGAAAAAATAAACATCCGCGCCCTGGAGTTTCACCCGGAAATGCTCCAGACTTTATCCGAATTGGGGATTATCGAGATTCAGGAAGATTGCCTTACCCCGGATCAGTTACAGCGGATCTATAAGCTTCTCCGTTTAAAAAACTGCCTGGGGGTGAATCTCCCCGGCGCGGCCATCATTCTGGAGCTTTTGGACCGGATTGAGAAACTGCAAGGAGAAATTGAAAAATTGCAAAGATCAAGGTGAGAGTAATGGAGATCAACCGTTTTACCCAGAAATCAAGGGAAGCGCTCCAGGCTGCCCAGCAGCTGGCCGCCGAACGGCGCCACCAGGAAGTGGGCACAAAGCACCTGCTGGCTGCCCTGCTCCGGCAGGAAGGGGGGCTGGCGCCCCGCTTTCTGGCCCAGGCAGGGGCCGACTCCGGGCTTTTCCAGCGCCGACTGGAAGAAATGCTGCAAAAAATTCCGGCGGTATTTGGTTACGAGAGTGCCCTGCGCATCAGTGCAGGCCTGGCGCGAGTGCTGGCGCAGGCGGAAAAAGAAGCGCAATCCTTGAAAGACGAATACATCAGTGTTGAGCACATCTTGCTGGCCATGCTGGAAGAGGCGGAAGAGGACGTCCGCACCCTTTTCCGCCAGGCAGGGATCAGTCGGGATGCTTTGCTCAATGCGCTGCGGGCGGTGCGGGGCTCCCAGCGCGTGACCAGTGAAAACCCGGAGGAAACCTACGAGGCCCTGGAGCGCTACGGCCGCGACCTGACCCGGCTGGCTGCCGCGGGCAAGCTGGACCCGGTGATCGGCCGGGACGACGAAATCCGCCGGGTGATGGAGATCCTTTCCCGGCGCACAAAAAACAACCCCGTGCTCATCGGCGAGCCGGGGGTGGGCAAAACGGCCATCGTGGAGGGGCTGGCCAGGCGGATCGTCGCCCGCGACGTTCCCGAGGGGCTAAAGGACAAGCGCGTCATTGCCCTGGACATGGGGGCGCTGGTGGCTGGCGCCAGGTACCGGGGCGAATTCGAGGAGCGCTTGAAGGCCGTCTTGAAAGAAGTCCAGGAGGCTGCCGGAAAAATCATTCTTTTTATCGATGAACTGCATACCGTGGTCGGCGCCGGGGCGGCGGAGGGCGCCATGGACGCCAGCAACCTTCTAAAGCCCATGCTGGCCCGCGGGGAGTTACGCGCCATCGGGGCCACCACCATCGAAGAATACAGAAAACACATCGAAAAAGACGCCGCTCTGGAAAGACGCTTCCAGCCCGTCATGGTCAACCCGCCGTCGGTGGAAGACACCATCTCCATTTTACGCGGCTTAAAGGAGCGGTACGAGGTGCACCACGGCGTGCGCATCCAGGACGCCGCCCTGGTGGCTGCCGCCGTCCTTTCCGACCGCTACATCACCGACCGTTTCCTGCCGGACAAGGCCATCGACTTAATGGACGAAGCGGCGGCGCGCCTGCGCACGGAGATCGACAGCCTGCCCACCGCCCTGGACGAAATTACCCGGCGCATTATGCAGCTGGAAATCGAAGAGGCGGCCCTGAAAAAAGAAAAAGACCCGGCTTCCCAGGAAAGGCTGCAGAAAATCCAGAAGGAACTGGCCGACCTGCGCGAGGAAGCGGAAGTCATGAAGGCCCAGTGGCAGGCGGAAAAACAGGCCATTTCCCGGGTGCGTGCATTAAAGCGCGAAATTGAAGAAGTACGCACGGAAATTGAAAAAGCGGAAAGGGAATACGACTTAAACCGGATGGCCGAGCTCAAATACGGGCGGCTAAACGAACTGGAAAGAAGGTTGAAGGCGGAAGAGGAGTTGCTGGCCGGCAAGCAGAAGCACACCATGCTCCTGAAGGAGGAAGTTGACGAAGAGGACATCGCCCGGGTGGTCAGCCGCTGGACGGGCATTCCGGTGAGCAAGCTCATGGAAGGGGAAAAGGAGAAGCTCCTCCGCCTGCAGGAACTGCTCCACGAGCGCGTTATCGGCCAGGACGAGGCCGTGCGGGCCGTGACCGACGCGGTGCTGCGGGCCCGCAGCGGGATCAAGGATCCCAACCGGCCGGTGGGCAGCTTTATTTTCCTGGGGCCAACAGGGGTGGGCAAAACCGAGCTTTCCCGGGCGCTGGCGGAAGCGCTTTTTGACGACGAGCGCAACATGATCCGCCTGGACATGTCCGAATACATGGAAAAGCACACTGTGGCCCGCCTGATCGGCGCACCCCCCGGCTACGTGGGGTACGAGGAAGGGGGCCAGCTTACCGAGGCCGTGCGCCGCAAGCCCTACAGCGTGGTTCTCTTTGACGAGATCGAAAAGGCGCACAACGACGTCTTTAACGTCCTGCTCCAGATCCTCGACGACGGCCGGCTGACCGACGGCAAGGGCCGGACGGTGGATTTCCGCAACACCATTATCATCATGACCTCCAACATCGGCAGCCAGCAGATCCTGAGCTTTCAGGAACGCGGCGGCGACTACGAAAAAATGAAAGAAGGAGTGCTCGCCCTTTTAAAACAGCATTTCCGTCCCGAATTTTTAAACCGGGTGGACGAGATCATCGTCTTCCACGCCCTGGAGCGGGCGCAGGTACGGGAGATCACCATTCTGCTCCTGAAAAAACTGGCGGCCAGGCTGGCGCAGACCGTCGGCTGCGGGCTGCGGTGGGACGAGGAAGCGGTCGCTTATCTGGCCAACAAAGGGTTCGACCCGGCCTTCGGGGCCCGGCCGCTAAAGCGCACCCTTCAGCAGGAAGTGGAAACCCCGCTTTCCCGCCGGATCGTCAGCGGGGAGATAAAGCCGAAGGACGTCATTACCCTGAAGGGTGGTGAGGGAAAGATTTCTTTCGAGGTGACCCCTGCGGGAAGTGCGTAAAGGACGGCAGAGGGGTAAGCGCTAAAAGCGGTCCCCGAAAAAATTAAAGAGGATTTGATGGATGAGCGGATCGGCAGGAAGGAAAAGGAACAATAGAGTTTTTAAGGGTTAAAAATTGAGCAAGAAAACGGGAAGCAGTCTTTTCCATTCAGGAAAGTTTAACAATCAATTTCTGGCCTTACCCAATTTCTAATTCTAATTTAAAAATAAGGAGGGTGATTTGAGTAATGATTGAAAAATACAGAGGAGGCTGGCTTCGTCCCTGGCATCCTTTCCGGGAACTGGAAGAGATCAGGCAGCGGATGGAAGAGTGGTTGAAGCCTGGTTTCTGGAGGACTGCTCCGGTCGAAGGAGCGGCCTGGGCGCCGCCCATCGAGATGTACGAAGAAAAGGATAAATATGTAGTCAAGGCGGAACTCCCCGGAATGAAAAAAGACGAAATTGAGGTTTCCATCACGGACAACGTTTTGACCATCAAAGGCGAGCGGAAAGCCGAGGAGGAGAGAAAAGAAAGCAACTACTACTGCTGTGAACGCTACTACGGCAGTTTCCTGCGCTCAATCAACCTGCCGGGGAATGTAGACGCGAAAAAAATCTCCGCCGGCTACAAAGACGGTATTCTGGAAATAAGCCTGCCCAAGACGGCAGAGGAAAAAGAGAAGAAGATCGAGGTCAAGATTGAATAACTTAAGAAAAGGCTGCTTCCCGCTATTTTTGTTTTTAAATAACTGTAAGGCTATAGTTATTGTAATCAGGCAATAAATATATTGCCGAATACGATGAAAAGTGAGGAGGAGTTTCTGTGAGTTTAAAAGGAACCCGGACGGAGCGCAATTTGTTGACCGCCTTTGCTGGTGAATCCCAGGCCAGAAATCGCTATACGTACTTTGCCAGCCAGGCGAAAAAAGAGGGGTACGAACAAATCGCGGCGATTTTTCTGGAAACGGCGGATAACGAGAAAGAGCATGCGAAACGGCTCTTTAAATTCCTCGTGGGCGGGGAAGTAGAGGTCCGGGCCGCCTTTCCCGCCGGCGTAATCGGGGATACCCTGGCCAATCTCAAAAGTGCCGCGGCGGGCGAAAATTACGAACACACCGCCATGTACCCGGAGTTTGCAAAGGTGGCCGAAGAGGAAGGATTTCCCCGGATCGCGGCGGTTTTCCGGGCGATTGCCCGGGCCGAAACCGGTCATGAGGAGCGTTTCCGGAAATTGATTGCCAATCTTGAGCAGGGGAAAGTTTTCCGGCGGGATGAGAAGGTGGTCTGGAAATGCCGCAACTGCGGGTACCTGCACGAAGGTACGGAGCCGCCGGAGGTCTGCCCTTCCTGCGACCACCCGAAAGCTTATTTTGAGCTCTTCGGCGAAAACTATTAAGAAAGGAGAGAAAAAATGACTGAGCTAAAGCAGGTATACAGATGTAATGTGTGCGGGAATATTGTCGAGGTTGTGCACACCGGCAAGGGTCAGCTGGTTTGCTGCAACAAACCGATGGAGCTTTTGGCCGAGAATTCGGTGGACGCGGCAAAAGAAAAACACGTTCCGGTGGTGGAAAGGAGCGGCGAAAAAATTACTGTGCGGGTGGGCAGCGTTCCCCATCCGATGGAGGAAAAGCATTACATCGAGTGGATTGAGCTCATTGCTGACGGAAGGGTTTACCGCCGGTTCTTAAAACCGGGCGAGCAACCGGAAGCGGAATTCATCTGCCGGGCGGAAAACGTGGCGGCCAGGGAATATTGCAACCTCCACGGGCTCTGGAAAGCCTGAAAGGGGGTGATTTCGTGAATCCCGGTGCCCTGCACAAAATCAGCTACGGGTTGTATATCGTCACTTCTCAAAAAGGCGGCCGATTTAACGGCCAGATTGCCAACACTGTGTTTCAGATTTCGAACGCACCCCCTACCGTGGCCGTCAGCATCAACAAGCAAAATCTGACGCACGAATTCATCCGCGAAAGTAAAGTTTTCGTCGTCTCCGTACTGGTCCAGGAGGCCCCGCTTTCCTTAATCGGGCAGTTTGGCTTTAAATCCGGGCGGGAAGTGGACAAGTTTGCCGGGGTGAGGTATAAGCTGGCCCCGGGCGGGGTGCCCTACATTTCCGGGCCCACCCTGGCCTACCTGGAAGCCAGGGTGTTGCAAGAAGTGGACGCCGGAACGCACACCATCTTCATCGGGGAAATAACTGCTGCCGAAGTTCTCCAGGAAGGCACCCCCCTGACCTACGCCTACTACCAGCAGGTGAAAAGGGGCGGCGTGCCCAAGACGGCTCCTTTATCTACGCCGAAAGAAGAAAGGAAGATGCAGATGGACAAATATGTATGCAATGTTTGCGGTTACGTCTACGACCCCTTGCTGGGCGATCCGGAAAACGACATTCCCCTGGACACGCCCTTTGAAAAACTTCCCGCCGACTGGGTTTGCCCTGTCTGCGGAGCGGGGAAAGACGAATTCACCAAAGAAGGTTAACCTTGATGAAACTCAACTGCCTGGCCTTATCCTGCAGCCCCCGGAAAAACGGCAATACCGCCCTCCTGGCCAGGCAGGCCCTGGCGGCAGCCCAGGCGGCAGGGTGCCGGACAGAACTCCTGCACCTTGCCGACTACCGGTATGCCCCGTGCCTGGCCTGTGACGGCTGCTTTGCTGGCGGCAGGTGTGTGGTTGAAGATGACGCCGGCCTGATTTTTGAAAAAATCCTGGCGGCCGATCGTTTAATCCTGGCCGCCCCGGTATTTTTCATGGGGATCTGCGCGCAGGCGAAGATGCTTATTGACCGCGCCCAGCAGTTTTGGGCGGAAAAATATATCTTAAAAAAAGAGGTCATCCCCCATAAAAAAACGCGCCCGGCCCGACGGGGCATCTTGCTCAGTTGCGGCGGCGCCGCCCTGCCGGGAACTTTTGACGGCGTGGTTCAGGTGGTGAGACCCTTTTTTAAAATGCTGGAAATAGAACTCGTTGCTACGCTTTGCTACGCTGGCGTAGACAGGGCGGGGGAGATTTTAAAAAATCCGAAAGCCCTGGAAGAAGTTTATAAAGCCGCCCAAACCCTCAGTGTGCCTTGATTTACCAATATTCACTGGCTTGCCCGGAAAGGAGAGCAAAGAAACCATGCGAGCGGTCGAGCTTAAACCCGGTCTGTACTGGGTAGGGGGGATTGACTGGGACCTGCGTTCCTTTCACGGTTACCTCACCCCGCGGGGGACTACTTATAACGCCTACCTGATTAAGGACGAGAAAATTGTCCTGGTGGATACCGTCAAGCATTACCTGTTTGACGAAATGTTGAGCAGAATCAAGGAAGTTGTCGACCCGGCGAAAATCGACTACCTGGTGGTCAACCACGTGGAAATGGACCATTCGGGCAGTGTCCCGAAAGTAATGGAAGTTGCCCCGGGGGCGAAGGTAGTCACCTCCCCCAACGGGAAAAAGGGATTGCTCCGGCATTACCGGCGGGAATGGGATTTTATGGTGGTGGCTTCCGGGGAAGAACTGCCAATTGGCCGGCGCACCTTGAAGTTTGTCCACACCCCGATGGTGCACTGGCCGGACTCCATGGTCACCTATATCCCCGAAGAAAAAGTGCTTTTGTCCAACGATGCCTTCGGCCAGCACATTGCCAGTGCCGAACGCTTTGACGACGGGCTGGGGTGGGACGTCGTGCACGAAGAGGCGGCGAAATATTACGCGAACATTGTTCTCCCCTATGGGGAGCAGGTAAACAAGGCGCTGGACGTGGTGGCGCAGCTGCCACTGGAAATGATTGCGCCCAGCCACGGCCTGATCTGGCGCACTTATCTGGCCAGGATCCTGCCGGTTTACCGCCGGTGGGCAAATCACGAAACGGAAAGAAAAGCGCTGGTCATTTACGATACCATGTGGGGCGCGACCAAAAGAATTGCCCTGGCGCTGCGGGAAGGTCTGGAAGACGCCGGCGTCGCCGTGACCGTCAGATGCCTGCAGACCTGCCACATTTCGGAAATCGTGCCCGACGTACTTGTCTCGAAAGCCATTTTAATCGGCACCCCGACTTTAAACAACGGCATGCTGCCCACGGTAAGCGCTTTTCTCACGTATTTAAGGGGTTTAAGGCCCCAAAAGCGCGTTGGTTTTGCCTTCGGTTCCTACGGCTGGGGCGGCCAGGGGGCAAAAGAAGTCAGGGCGGCCATGGAAGCGATGGGCTGGGCAGTGCCCCTGGATGTCCTGAATATTCAGTATGCCCCGGATGATGCCGAACTGGCTTCTGCCCGCGCTGCGGGGCGCCGGCTGGCCGGGGTTATTTAAAGAAATGGCGCCTTCCTTTCGAAAATAGATTTTTGTTTAAGTTGAAACGGCAGTGAAGCGGGTAAAACTTTGCCCGGGCTTCTCATTCCTCTCTTAATTTTTTTAATCTGGAGGTTTTAAAAATGGCCGAGCAGAAAGACGGTTGCGTCAAGCCTGCCCGCGGGCCGCTCGTGCCCGCAAAAGAATCTCTTGCCCCGGCAGCCGGGGCCACAACGGAAAAGGAGGATGGTAAAATGCTCGCCCGTGTTGGCAAGGAAGCCATTGATTTCGAAGCGAACGCTTATGTAGAAGGCGTGGGGTTCAAGCCCGTCAATCTCTCCGACTACAAGGGGAAGTGGATAGTCCTTTGCTTTTACCCGGGGGACTTTACCTTTGTTTGACCAACGGAGCTGGCGGCGGTCGCCGCCCGTTACGAAGAGTTGAAGGCGCTGGGAGTCGAGGTGTTGGCGGTAAGCACCGACAGCCGCTTCGTCCACAAAATCTGGCAGGAACAGGAGCTGTCAAGGATGGTGGAGGGCGGCGTGCCCTTTCCCATGCTGTCGGACGCCGGGGGCAAAATCGGCGCCGCCTACGGTGTATACGATGAAGATGCTGGCGTGGACATCCGCGGGCGCTTCATCATTGATCCCGACTTTGTCATCCGTGCCATGGAGGTGCTGACCCCCGAGGTAGGGCGCAATCCCGATGAGTTGATCAGGCAGATCAAAGCCTTTCAGCATGTGCGCGCCACCGGGGAAGTCACACCTTCAGGCTGGCGGCCCGGTCAGGTTACGCTCAAACCCGGGCCTGCCCTGGTCGGCAGAGTCTGGGAGGTATGGAAACCTTAAACGACGCCGGAAAGCGTCTGAAATTAATACGAAAAAAACACAATCTGTCCCAAATCGCTGGCCTAAATCATTATCCAGCTGAAAGTCTATCCAGGTTCTTTTTCGGGACTAAAAGGGAAAAGTCAGCCCTGTCGACATTATTCGACAGGGCTTTTTCTTGACGCCCTATTCGGGAAGTGGTTCAATTGAATTTAGTGCAAATTGGCGAAAGGGGGAGACATTTGTTGGAACTCAACAGGGTGATCCTGCATCTGGAGAAGGCGCGGAACAGGCTCTTGTCCGTCGACCCTGGCGACAAAGAAAAGCTCCTGGCGGCCAGCCGGAAGGTGGATAAGCTGATTGTGGAGTACTACCGGGCGAAGCTTTCCGGGAACAAAGGGGTGAAATGCGGTGTCAGTCCAGGTTGGTGATGCCGGTTGAATTATTGGACCTGGCCTGGGAAGCCGATCCTTTAACCGCAGTCAGAGAAGTGCTGGCCAGGCAGGTTTACGAGGCCATTGGCGTCAATACCGGTGATTGTTGTTTTGCGACGAAAGACTTCTTGTTGCCCCAAAGGTTTTGGTCGGCCAGGTGAAGTCGCTGACCGAAAGTCCGGTTATCCCTGGCGACGGCGGTTATACCGGAAGCTTCGCTTTCATCCTGCGGAGCCGACTATGGCATAATTGGCGATGATGAATGGGCGATGGCTGAATTTTTTAAGGCGGTTCGGCAAGGACAAAGCGTTTTAAGGACAAGTACGATAAGGAGGCAAGATTATGATTAAGGATTATCTTAAAATGGTAGCCATCTTTCTGCTGATTTTTATTAGCATAAATCTGGAAGTAAATAAGGTAATCCCCCCTGTGATGGGTTATGTTTTCTGTACCCTTTACGTTGTATTTGGTTTTATGGCGTACCAAAAACACGGCCTGCCGTACATAAAAAAGATGTATATCGTCTCGATAGCAGTCCAGCTACTGTTTTTCATGGCCATTCCCTACTGGTTGATTAAAAATAACATGGCCCTTAATATCTCATGGCCTTTATACCCCGAGGTGTTGTGGGCAGCCGGCGGGCTGCTGGCCTGGTACGCGGTTGTTTCTTTCGTCTTCGTGCCCGTAGTTGTATTTTTATTTGGCAGGCGGGCCTGGTGCACCTTTATCTGCGGTACGGGAGTGCTGGCAGAAACCCTGGGCAATGATTACAGGACTTTCGGGTCAAAAGCCAAAGCCCCGTCCCCAGGCTTTGTTGCCCTTAAATGGATTGTTCTGGTTCTGACTGTTGTTTTTACGGTCCTCGCTTTTTCAGGTTTTACGCGGGAAAAAGCGTTCGGCCTGGCCTTCATGATAGTTTTCATCCTGCTCCTGAGAACACTGCTCATGCAAGCGGTGAACATAATCCTGATGCCGAAACTGGGCACCCGGATTTGGTGCAAGTACTTCTGTCCCCAGGGGCTGCTGATCGGCCTGATCTCGCGTATGGGCAGGTTTGCTTTGGTTAAGGACGAAAGCCTCTGCATGCGTTGCGGCATATGCAACCAGCACTGTTCCATGTCTATAGACATTACCGGCGGCCCAGCGGTTAACCGCAGCGGGGAATGTGTGGGGTGCGGGGTATGCGTTGAAGTATGTCCCCGGAAAGCCCTTTCCATGACTACCGGCGCCATTTCGGGCGTTGAAAAAAGCTGGCACGCTGGCAAAAAATTTTAACAAAATTAAGGGAAAAAGAGGAAGTAAACAGTATTACGTTGAATACAGTGGTTATAACAAATGAAGGACAATTTTGCGCTAAAAGTGGGGCAAATTACGGCCGCATCCGCAAATTTTGCCCGGATCGGCAGCGCATCGCCGGCGTGACGTCGTCCGGCTCGAGCTGCGCGATCAAATTTACCATCCGGGAGGAATCTTTTATATGCCTGGGGACGAAATCGGCCAGCTTATTCATTCGTTCGAACAAATGCGGGGTAATCTGCGCCAGTTGATCGGGGAACTGGTGGAGAAGTCCCGAGAGGCATCCGGCGTGGCGGAGCAGCTTTCATCCATTACGGACCAGATATCACAAGGCGCCACGGAAAACGCCAGCGCCGCCGTGCAAATTTCCGCCAGCATGGAGGAGGTGGCATCCCGGGCACAGACGGTAAAGGAGAAAGCGGCTCAGGCTACCCTGCTGGCTCAAAAGGGGAAGGAGAGCATGGACGTGGTGAGCCTTCAAATCCAGGCCATGCACGCGGCTACGGCACAGGCGGTAGAGAAGGTAAACGGATTTGCCGAAATGTCCGCCCAGATCAACCAGATGCTGGACCTGATCACCGGCGTGGCCGAACAAACCAACCTCCTGGCCTTAAACGCCGCCATCGAAGCGGCCCGGGCCGGGGAGCACGGGCGCGGCTTCGCCGTGGTGGCCGAAGAAGTGCGCAGGCTGGCCGAACAGGCGGCTTCTTCCGCCAAAGAGATCGGGAGCCTCGTCGG
The DNA here is from genome assembly GCA_023511535.1 of Armatimonadota bacterium. Taxonomy (GTDB): domain Bacteria; phylum Bacillota; class Desulfotomaculia; order Desulfotomaculales; family Nap2-2B; genus JAIMBK01. The sequence goes on along the minus strand of JAIMBK010000043.1, from coordinate 14,652 downwards.
AAAGATCGGCGGGGAAATTGAAGGGATTGTTCAGCTTATGCAGAGCAGCGCCCGGGAGGCGGACAAGGGGCTGGAGGTAACCCGGCAGGCGGCGGCCGCCTTTGCAGAAATATTGGACAGCGTAGGGGAAGTGGACAGTCAGGTGAGTGACGTGGCCAACGCTGCCGGACAGGTTTCCGAAGCGGTGCAGAACATTGCCGCGTCTACGGAGGAGCAGAGCGCCGTTTTGCAGGAGACCGCCGGAAATATCGCTGCCCTGTCCGGCATGGCCGGGAAGCTGAAGGAAATGGCCGGCCGGTTCAAGCTCTAAAGGAAGCGGGGGAGATCGAGGAAAATGAGCGGCTTGACGGGAATGAGCATTCGCTTCGTCCTGACCCTGGGCCGGCACTACCTGGTGGTGAGCATGTCGCAGGCCCCAGGGATGAAGTGGAGGTGAAGAGAAAAGAAATGGCGGGAAAGAACGGCTTTCTGGTGGAGATGGCTTCCCGGGGTTTATATATGCGGCTGCTGCTGATTTTCATGCTGGGGATGGGGTTTCTTACGGGCACCATTTTCCCGTTTTTTATCATTATTGTTTTGGGGTTGCCGAAAGAGATTGTTTTCCGGCCGGGTTTTGTCCTTGCCTGCCTGGCGGCAGGGCTTTTGGTGGGTTTTTTGAATTATCTTTTGGTGCGGGTATTGCTGGGTGTGGTCCTGAGCAGGCTGGCCGCTTTGGCCAGTCAACTGGCTCAGGGAGATTTGAGCAATTAGTGTTCCCGGAGCGCCGCAAAAAAAATAATTGACAATAACTATAGGTGAGCGCCGTTAATCTTTCGGAGCCAGGCCAGGCGGAGCCTTAATAATTTTGAAGGGGGGAAGACCTGGGACGTGGAGACGGAAGCGCAAATCTGCCCTTTTTTCCAGCCGGTGCTGGCAGTGGATACATGCAGCATAAGAGGTTATGAAGTCTTGGGCAGAAAAATAACATCACAAGGCGTTGAGAGCCTGGGGGAATTTTTCCACGATCCGGCTGTGCCAGCAGAGAAAAAGCTGGAAGTGGATCGCCTGGTGCGCCGCAAGGCACTGGAGGTTTTTAAACAAAGCGGCAGGAACGCACGGTTATTTTTAAACATCCAGCCGCAGTGGCTTTGCCCTTTTATGTTCCAGGAGCGAAAATTTCCCACCCTGGAGTATCTAGAAGAATATGGTATTAATGCCGACCAGATTGTGGTGGAAATAAGCGAGACAGAATTCTGCGCAGATGTCGAAAGCCTTTCCAGGTTGGTGGCCAGATATCGCGAAGCCGGTTGCCGGATTGCCGTTGATGACGTTGGGCGCGGCTTGAACAACCTGGAGAGAATTATTGCTATCCGCCCGGATTTTTTGAAGGTGGACACCCTGCTGGTCAGAAAGAGCACCCAGGAAGAGTCAGCACGTTACTTGTTGGAAGCCCTGGGTTATTTTGCAGAAAAATCAGGGTTGAGCCTGATCCTTGAAGGGATTGAAGATGCGGAGGTGTTGCGGTTAGGACTGGAAATCGGTGCACGTTGCTATCAAGGTTTCTTTTTGGCTCCCCCGGCACCTTATTTGGCTGAAGGTGCTGGCCTCGAGGAGCTCATGAAACGAGAAATCGAAGGTTATGTGGGTGGTGAAATCCAGTGGTGTGCCAGACAATGGTGCGTAAGCGAAGAACTGGAGAGGATTCTGAAAAACCTTCGCTTTTCTGGCGCTGCTCAAAATCTCGACGAATACATTGGCAGGTTACTGCATTGCCTGCCCGCGTATTGTTTTCGCATTTATGTATGTGATAGTTATGGTTATCAAAAAACGCCTGACTTCACCCGTAATCCTGGTGGCGGGTGGACCGTTTCCAGTGAATATATCAACCGTAACTGGAGTTGGCGCCCATACTTTCTTCGGGGCATCACTTTTGCCAGCCGGCTAGGGAAAGGAATTGCTTCGGAGCCCTATTTCGACCTGGAAACCAGACTTAAAATATGGACCTTTTGCTACTTTCTGGGTGAAGATCTGTATCTGTTTATTGACAGCCGGATGAATTAAAAATTTTGGCTCCTCGTTATTTTCTCGCCTGGCGGCTGGACCTGCCGAAAGTTCTTGTTGCCGCCGGCATAGAGCGGGCGCGGGACATCATTCTGGCCCTGCCCGGCGACGGCGACAACCTCCTGGTGGCCGTCACCTGCAAGGATTTAAATCCTGCGGCGCGCCTGATTGCCAGGGTGACCAGACCCGCGGCGGAAAAGAGAATGCGCCGGGCGGGGGTCGACGTCGTGGTTTGTCCGCCCGCCATCGGGGGGAAGAGGATGGCTCTGGTGGCCCTAAAACCCCACAGCGTTAAATTCGTCGAAACGATTTTTGACCAGCCGGAAGTCGACCTGGAAACAGAGGAGATCGTGCTTTCCGGGAGTTCCTCCCTGGCCGGAAAAAGGCTGAGCGAGTCCAGGCTCCGGGAGGATTATGACGTCCAGCTCCTGGCCATTGTCAGGGGCGAGCAGATAATTGTTCCCCCTCCTGCTTCCGAAGAGTTGGCCGCCGGTGATTTATTGATCCTTTACGGATGGGCCGGGCAGTTGAAAAAGGTGGCGACCCTTGTATCTGGCGAGAGTTAGCCCGGCTTTCCGGTGCCGGCCCTTTTATTGTCCCGGGATTGCCAGGGCATCGGTGAGTTTAAGCAGGGAGGAATTTGGGAAAACGGCAGGTGAAGCGGATGACCTTAAAGGGCAATTGCCAGACGACGGCGATGGGGATTTTACCCCATCTTGACCTTGTGCGGGCCATCGACCTGGCGCTCACGCTGGACATTCCTTTTTGGCCCCAGTTGCCCCGGTACAGCTTTTACGAGGACATGTACGCGCAGGTGAGCGAGCATTTTCCGGGAATCAGGCTCGATGAAGAAAAACAAAGGATCCAGTTAAGCCTCCCTGCTTTTTATGAAGAATTACCGGTATATGCCCAAAAGAGCGCCGACGAGGCATTCTTTTTCCTTTCTCCGCAATACTCGGCGGCCCTGCAGGCTTTTTTGGCCAGGGACTTCAGTGGTTATCCCGCTATCCGGGGCCAGTGCATCGGTCCCCTTAGCTTCGGGCTGAAAATAACTACGGAAGACTTAAAACCAATCATTTACAACGACGATGTGCGCATGTTTTTATTTGATTTCCTTGCCCGGAAAGTAAATGCTCAGGTAAAGCAGTTGCAGGCCGTCCACCCCAACGCCTTCGTCTGGGTGGACGAGCCGGGTCTGGAAATTCTGTTCGGCTCCTTTACCGGCTACCCCAGCGACCGGGCGAAGGCGGATTTCGCCGGTTTTTTGGCCCAGCTAAAGGGGTATAAGGGCGTTCACCTGTGCGGAAACCCGGACTGGTCTTTTCTCCTCCAGGGTCTAAACCTGGATATTTTGTCGGTCGATATTTTTGGCAACGGTTATATTTTCACCCGTTACACGGAAGAAATCAAAGCTTTTTTAGAAGCGGGCGGGATTTTAAGCTGGGGGCTCGTGCCGACCCTGGCCGAAGAATTATCGGCGGAGGACGTTTTTTCGCTGGTGGCCAGGCTGGAGAGTTTTTGGATGCATCTGGAAGCAAGGGGTGTCAGCCGGGAGCTGATCTTGCGTCAGGCCTGGCTGGCTCCGGCACGCTGCTGCCTGGTGAACGCTGACGGCTACGTAACGGTGGAAAGAGCCTTTGCCGTTTTGCAGGAAATATCACGGGTTTTGCGGGAAAAATACCGGCTTGATTAAGTCTTGGTTTTTGGGCCGGGGTTTGGATTGCGCCCGGGAAATTAATTACGTGCAAAGTTTCGTTTTTGGGCCGGGTTTTTTGGTTAACGTCGAGCTTTGGCTGATTACGGAAGGGTTCAGTCAGGCTACCTATCGCGAAGGAGTTTCGAAAATTCATGAGCCTTTTAATTTTTTGCCTTTCTGCGGAGAAAGTAATTTCTAAAGGAGGCGCAATAAAATGGACAAACACCCGCTCTTGCTGATCAATAACGGACTGGCAATCGTCAGCGCCAGGAAAGGAGAGCGTTATAACGGTTTAATCGTTCACGCAGCTTTTCATCTGAACGTGGATGGGCCCGCAGTGGTCATTGCCATTTAACAAAAACAACCTTACCCACGAATACATTCAGTCCTGCCGCGCCTTCACTCTCTCCATTTTGGAAAAAGAGGCGCCCATGTCCTTGATTAACCTCTTTGGGTTTCAATCGGGGCGGGAAGTTGACAAATTTGCCGGCGTGACCTACGAACCGGGCAAAAACGGACTGCCTTACATTTTGAACGCCACCCTGGCCGGAGTGGAAACCATCCGGCCGCTACATCAACATTCGCGACGCCGTGGCGATCGGGATGTTCCCCGATCTCCCCGCGGAAAAATACCGTTACGTCGGCAACAGCTCGCTGAAAGGGGCAAAAATGGTTTTGCTCTCGATCCTTTCCAGAACTGAAATGGTTTGGACCGGAAGGTTCTGATTTACTCCAGATCCAGGCTGACTTTCAAGGCCCGGTTCACTTCGCTTATCTTTTCTGCGGAAAGACTGCCCAGTTTCTTGACCAGGCGGGATTTGTCGATCGTGAGAATTTGCGCGGCGTTAACCATACTTTCTCTTTCCAAACCGCCTTCCCCGGCTTTTAACCTGACGAGGAAGGGATAGGTTTTACCTCCGGCCGTGGTCACCGCCGCGATGATGACAGTAGGGCTATGTCTGTTGCCTACATCGTTCTGAACGATCACGGCGGGCCGGTCGCCCGCCTGTTCGCTGCCTCTCGCCGGGTTGAAGTCCACCAGGAAAACATCACCGCGCCTAACTTCGCTCATGCCGGACCGCCTCAATCTGCGCTGAAAGGAACGCCTCGGCATCATTCCGGTTAACTTCCGCCCAGGCGGCGTATCCCTCCGCCATCTCCTTTTCCAGCTCTTCCCGTTCGGCCCGGCGCAGGAGTTCGGCTACCGCGCCGCTCCTGGTAGTGGCCCATAGATGGGCCAGCCGGTCGAGGACGGCTAAAAGCGGCGACGGTAAACTAACTGTAATCTTGCTCATTGACGATACCTCCCGGTTCAATGTTATCATACCAGAAGGCATAACGTCAATCATACTTGAATTCCTCCGCTTGCTTTGAGGCACGCGAACCAGGCAATGGAGAGTTGAGAGGCGCCCGTGGACAGCCGCCCCGGGCGCTTGCGTTTCTTTTTCCTGGTTCAAGTGGGCACAGCCTGGCGGAGGAACCGGCGATCAAAATTACGCGCCTGGGCATCCGGCAAGAGGACGCCCTGGTGACGATCGACCTGAAAAATTACCGGGACAGGGAGGATAAAGGCGCCGGGGAGGAAAAAGAGGCTTTCCGTGCCGTTCAGGAATATTACGATCTCTTCGCCAAAGCGGTGGCAAGAAACGACGTTTCCATTCTGGAAGCCCGCTACGGGTATTTAAAGCCTACCGGGAAAAGGGACGGGATTAACCACTTCCGGGAGAAATTTTCCAGGCCGATTTACAGAAACGCCACCAGAGCGCTGCGGTACGAGGTTAGCTACGACGAACCAATCGTCACCGTCAAAGAAAATACAGCCATCGTGGACGTTCACGGGATCGAAAAATACATCTGGGGTGAAGGAAGGGGCGAATTCTCCGGCGGCGAATACAGTGCGGTCTTTCACCTGGAGAGGACCGCGGGCAAATGGCGGATCGCCATGATTGACGAACTGCTCGAAGAAGAATGCTGGGAGTTCAGGTAATGAATGCAGCGTCCGTTTCGGCTATTCCTTTCCACCGCGGGGATGTGGTCAGCTTCCTGTACGAAAAAGGGGAGGTGCTGTCCCGGCAGGACACCCCGGCGGGGGTGCGCCTGGAAGTAGCCCTGCCGGCGGTGTGGGCCGCCCGAGCGGCGGCGTTTCTGGAGGGCGTCCGTCGGGGGAGCGGATCATGATTGACGGGCCGCTTGAGAAGATGCCAGGAACCCGGGGAATATCACCGGAAGAGCTGATCCAAAAGATTAAACTAAAAGGCAGGGAAATTTGCTTCCCTGCCTTTTGCTTTACGTACCTTCCCAAAGGCTAAACAGGGGCACGGCCGGTTTAAGGTGCAGGGGGAATACCCTGGAATATTGGTCAAAGCAAAAATTTATCGCCGGCTTACCTGGTGAGCCGTTAGCTGAGCAGGATTTTGCTGACCAAAAAAGAATTGAAGGATCGTCGTACCATGTGGTAAAAGATTAAGAGATGGACTTTTTGAGGTGTTACGATGGGCAAAAAGAAACAAAGGGTTCGTTATCACCTTGATCAAAAAGGGATAAAAGATCTGCCGTTTGAGGAGATCAAGGCAATTTTACGCGGCGCCGACGAGATTATTGCCACCGGCGGCAGGAGTCTGCTGGCCAAAATCCTGAAGGGCTCAAAAGATAAAAAACTGCTTCAACATGGCCTGGATAAAAGTCCCGTATATGGTTTTTATCAGGAACTAAAGATTGAGGAGATAACCGCCCGAATTGACTGGATGATCAAAAAGGGATACCTGGCTATAGAGTACAGCGGCAGACTGCCAATGCTTGTCTATACCGATAAAGGGTGGGAAATTGAGCGGGATACATATTCAGACGAATTGCTGGAAAAACTCCGGTCACTTCTTCCGGGCAGAGATTATAGTTTTGTAAATGAACTAAAGGACAGGAACAGGGGAATGATCTTGCTGTTGCTGGACAAGATCAAAAAATCCGGGGAAAAAGGGTTTATTCCGCTTTTAGAAGCATGGAGGGAAATAGACTACAGAAAGGTCAGAGAGGAAATATCCAAAGTCATCAATCATCTTGAAAAAGGCGGCGGCTTACCGGGTAAAGTAATTGACCTTCGCGAATACAGGCTGAAAAGTAGAAAATAATTGCTTTTTAACGGGAAAGGCAGGGGGTTAAAACCCCCTGCCTGCAGTTTTTGAATGATCGGAAGAACGTCTTCTCCGGCGGCTTTGGCAGTAACCCGGCAGCCTTTGCTTTCCGCCGGGATCAATCCGTATGTTGACACCCCAGGAACGGCTATTATATAATCTGCCTATATAGATAACTAATTTTTTAAAAAAGGGGGAAAATTATGGCCAGGCTGTTAAGGGTCGACATGACCAGGAGAGAAGTAAAGTTTACGGATGTTCCGGAGAAGTACGCCCTTTTGGGCGGGCGCGCGCTGACTTCCCGGATTGTGGCGGACGAAGTGCCCCCCACCTGCGACCCGCTGGGCCGGTTCAACAAGCTGGTCTTTGCGCCGGGGCTCCTTTCCGGCACCAACGCCCCTTCCTCCGGGCGCCTGTCGGTGGGCGGCAAGAGTCCCCTGACCGGCGGCATCAAGGAAGCCAACGCCGGCGGCATCACCTCGCAAAAGCTGGCCAACCTGGGAATAAAAGCAATCGTCATCGAAGGGAAGCCCGCCGGCGAAGGCTGGTTCCTCTTGAAGATTACCCCGGCCGGCGCGGAGCTGCTGGATGCCGGCGACCTGGCGGGAAAGGGGACGTACGAAGTAACGGCCATCTGCCGGGAACGCTACGGCAGCAAAGTGGGCGTGATCACCATCGGCCCGGCCGGCGAGATGCTGCTTGCCGCCGCCGGAGTGACCAACAACGACCCGGACGGGAACAGCAGCCGCTACGCCGGGCGGGGCGGCCTGGGCGCAGTGATGGGCGCCAGGCGCCTGAAGGCCATCGTCGTGGACAGCCCCAAGACCTTTGACGCCCCGGTGAAAGATCCCGAAAAGTTCAAAGCGGCGGCCAAAAAGTTTACCGCCATCTTGCGCAAGCACCCCGTAACTGGGGAGGGTCTGCCCAACTTCGGGACGAGCGTGCTGATCAATGTGATTAACGAAGCGGGAGCGCTGCCCACCCGTAATTTCAGTGCCGGGCGGTTTGCCCGGGCCCAGGCGGTCAGCGGCGAAAAGCTGGCCGAGACGGCGGTGGCGCGGGGCGGAAAAGCCACCCACGCCTGCCATCCGGGTTGCGTGATGCGCTGCTCGAACGTCTACCCCCTGCCCGACGGCAAGGTGTGTGCCCCCATCGAATACGAGTCGGACTGGGCGCTGGGGCCCAACCTGGAGATCGGCGACCTGGACGTGGTCGGCCGGCTGAATTACATCTGCAACGATGTGGGGCTCGACACCATTGAAACCGGCGTTACCCTGGGGGTGCTGATGGAAGCCGGAGTGATCCCGTTTGGGGACGGCGAAGCGGCCATCAAGGCCCTCGAAGAGGTTGGCCGGGGGACTTACCTGGGACGGATCATCGGCAGCGGCGCCGCAGTGGCCGGCAAAGTTTTCGGCGTGACGCGGGTGCCGGCGGTGAAGGGCCAGGGCCTGCCTGCCTACGACCCGCGCGCCTGCAAGGGCATCGGCGTCACCTACGCCACCTCTCCCATGGGCGCCGACCATACTTCCGGCTACGCCGTGGCCACCAACATCCTGAAGGTGGGCGGCTACGTGGATCCCTTAAAGCCCGACGGCCAGGTGGACCTTTCCCGGAACCTGCAGATCGCGACGGCGGCCCTGGACAGCACGGGCCTGTGCCTCTTCGTGGCCTTTGCCGTGCTGGACGATCCGGAAGGCCTGCCGGCCATCGTGGAAATGATCAACGCCCAGTATGGTACGCAGCTTACCCTGGATGACGTGACGGAGCTGGGTAAGCAGATCCTCCGAACGGAGCGGGAATTCAACCGGCAGGCCGGCTTTACCAAAGAGCACGACCGGCTGCCCGAATTCTTCGCCCTGGAGGAGCTTCCGCCGCATAACACGGTATTTGACATCAAGGGCGAAGAGCTGGATCAGGTATATAATTTTTAATTCATCAGGTCTACAATTTCCAGGCGGCGGGGGTTTTCCTTGAGCGAAGGTTTTCGGGGATGCTGCATTCCGGACGGGGCGCCGGAAAAAAGTTGACCGTTTGACCGCGAACCATGATATAATAACTGATAAACTGATGTCAGGCGACACTCGCCCGCGGGCGGCCGGCGCCATGGGAAAGCGGGATAATGCCGGTGTGGTGCAGATACCTATCGGCCTGACGCTCGCGGGTGACAGGTTTTTGAAAAGGAGCCGACGGGAGGAAAACCGGTTTGGAAGTAGAAGTTCGGGTTTTCAGCGGCCTGGAAAAATTCGTGCCGGGGGCGGGACCGGGCAAAGCCCTCCTCGTTCAGGTGCCGGAAGGAGCGACCGGAAGGGAGCTGATTGCGCAATTGCAGATCCCGTCCGACCAGATCTTTACCATGTTCGTCAACGGCCGGCATGCCCTCCCGGAGCAGGTGTTGCAGCCGGGTGACCGGGTGGCGCTGTTTCCTCCCATCGGCGGGGGTTGAGCCGGAGGGTGGGGAAATGTTAAGCGCGGAGCAACTGATCCGGTACAAAAGAAATATTTTATTGGCCGGGTGCGGGGAGGCGGGCCAGGAGAGACTGCTGGCGGGGAAGGTGCTGCTGATCGGAGCGGGCGGCCTGGGCTCGCCGGCTGCCTATTACCTGGCGGCGGCGGGCGTGGGCGGCCTGGGCTTGATTGATCCGGACGTCGTCGAGCTTTCCAATCTGCAGCGGCAGATTCTGCACAACACCGGGGATCTGGGCAGACCAAAGGTGGATTCCGCCCGGGAAAAACTCCTGGCCTTAAACCCCGACCTGAAAATCGAGGCCGTGGCCGGGGCTTTCACTCGCGAAAACGCCGCTGCGCTGATCGCCCGGTACGACTTCGTCATCGACTGTACCGATAATTTCCCCGCCCGCTACCTCTTAAACGAGGTGTGTGTGCGCAGCGGCCGGCCCTTTGTTTACGGCGGGGTGCTGGCCTACGCGGGACAGGCCATGACCATCGTGCCCGGCCGCGGGCCGTGCCTGCGCTGCATTTTCCGGGAGGCGCCCGGGGAGGGGGCGCCCACCACCGGCCAGGTAGGGGTTTTGGGGGCCGTTCCGGGGGTCATCGGCGCCATCCAGGCGACCGAGGCCGTCAAGTACCTCCTGGGCGCCGGGGAGCTGTTGACCGGCCGCCTGCTCACTTTCGATGCCCTCACGATGACTTTTTTCGAGGCAAAAGTGCAGCGCGATCCGGACTGTCCGGTATGCGGCCGGAAGCAAAGCGGGGGGATTGCGTAATGGTTATTTTTCCGGATGCTTCGGGAAGCATAAACCGACTAAACCGGGAAGCGTTAAAAGTACTGAATAAGGTAGATGAGCGATGCAGGATAATTATCATCGGGAAATAAACTACTTGCGGGTTTCCGTCACCGACCGGTGCAATTTGCGTTGCTTTTATTGCCTGCCTCCGCACGGTGTGCAAAGCATCCCCCACGAGGAGGTCTTGCGCCTGGAAGAAATGACGCGCCTGGTGCAGGCGGCGGCCCTCGTCGGGGTAAAAAAAGTGCGCCTCACCGGCGGTGAGCCGCTGGTGCGCAAAGGGCTTACCGCATTTGTGGAAGCCCTTGCCGCCGTGCCGGAAATAGACGACCTGGCCATGACCACCAACGGAATTTTGCTGGCGGAGCGGGCCAAAGAGTTAAAAGCGGCCGGCTTGAAACGGGTGAACGTCAGCCTGGACAGCCTGCGCCCGGAAAAGTACGCCCGGATTACCAGGGGCGGCGACCTGGCTAAAGTGTGGGCGGGGATCGAAACCGCGCTGGCCCTGGAAATGCACCCGGTGAAGCTGAATACGGTCCTCCTGAAGGGCTTAAACGACGACGAAATTGTCGATCTGGCCGGGCTTTCCCGGCAGTTTCCCCTGCATATCCGCTTTATTGAGCTCATGCCGGTGGGCACCTGCAAGCCATGGGCCGCGGACTATTTTTTGTCCGCCGGACAGGCCAGGGAAACCATCGAGCAAAATCTGGGCGCCCTGCACGAAGTCCGCAAACTGGCCGGCAGCGGCCCGGCCCGTTACTACCGGCTGCCCGGGGCTCCCGGCACCATCGGCTTTATCCCGGCGGTCAGCGATCATTTTTGCGACCGCTGCAACCGCCTGCGCCTGACTGCCAGCGGCGGCCTGCGTTCCTGTCTTTACGATGAACGCGAAGTGGATGTAAAAAGCGCCCTGCGGCGCGGCGCACCCCTGGAAGAACTGGCCCGGCTGGTGGCGCGGGCGATTGCGCTGAAACCGGGTCGCCACCACATGGGCGAGGCCGGGGAAGGTGGCGGGCAAAAAGCGATGTCCCGGATCGGGGGATAAAAAATAAGCGGAAATTGCTGAAAGTCAAGCAGGAGTTTTTTATTCCCGGAAGAATATCTAATTAAAGGGATCACGGAACAATTAATTTTCTCTTGCCTTTTCGAAAACGACCGTTCTCCGAGCCCAATCTCCTGTGGCCGCAAGGTATGGGATTCGGGCCGGCAGGGTGCGCCGGGAAACTGGCGCGCCTCCCAGTGCGGAAAGGAGAGCGCTGACCCGTTTGGGCAAATCGGGCCGGGCTTTGCCTTTTCGCAAACCGCAGCCCGATTTTTATTATTTTATTAAAAATGAAAAGGAGGCGGAGCATGACCAAAAAATTTTTTGCCAGTGTAATTACGTTCATCTTGATCGTTGCCCTGGCGGCGGGTTGCGGGCGGCAAGCGAACCAGCCGCCGAAACAAGATCCTCAGCCGAAAGCGGAAACTCAACCCAAGGCGGAAGGCCGACCGGAGAAAAAAGACCTCATTTTGGCTACCACCACCAGCACCGTGGACAGCGGTTTACTGGAAGTCCTGATTCCCGAATTTGAGAAGAAAACCGGCTACAAAGTAAAAACTATTTCCGCCGGCACGGGGCAGGCCCTGGAAATGGGGAAGCAGGGCAACGCCGACGTTTTGCTGGTGCACGCGCCCAAAGCGGAAAAGGATTTGGTGGACAGCGGCGTGGGGATTAACTATCAGCTGGTCATGCACAATGACTTTATCATTGTGGGACCGGAAAAGGACCCGGCCGGAATCAAAACGGCTAAAAATACGATCGATGCCTTCAAGAAAATTGCTCAGGCCCAGAGCACCTTCGTTTCCCGGGGGGATGAATCGGGCACCCACAAAAAAGAGACAGACATCTGGAAGGAAGCCGGCATTACCCCGGCGGGCAAGTGGTACGTCCAGGCCGGCACCGGCATGGGGAACACCCTGAATATCGCTTCCGAAAAAGCGGGCTATACCTTAAGCGACCGGGCCACCTACCTGACCAACAAGGAGAACCTGAAGCTGGCCGTCCTTTTTGAAGGGGATAAAACCCTCTTGAACATCTACCACGTCATGCAGGTCAACCCGGAAAAGTTCAGCAAGGTGAATGCTGCAGGGGCCAAAGCCTTTGTGGACTTTCTGATTTCTCCGGAAGGCCAGCGGATGATCGGCGATTTCGGCAGGGACAAGTTCGGCGCGCCTTTGTTTTTCCCCGACGCGGGCAAGAAAATGGAGGATCTGGGCAAGTAGTTAACCTGCCGGGAGACTATTCATGAACAAAATTGTTTTAGAAGCCCGCGGCATTCAATTCGTCCGCGGAAAAAGGGAGATTTTGAATATCGGGCGCTTTTCCCTTTCCGAAGGGGAAACGGTTGCCCTGATCGGCCCCAACGGGGCGGGGAAGAGCACGCTTTTGCAGGTAATGGCTCTGCTGTTAAAGCCTGACCGGGGAGTGGTGGAATTCCGGGGCGCTCCGGCCAACGGGAAAAACGTTCTGGCCATGCGCCGGCGCATGGCCGTGGTGTTTCAGGAATCCCTTCTCCTCAACACGACGGTTGCCGGAAACGTGGCCGCCGGCTTGAAGCTGCGGGGGATTCCCGGACCGGAAATCAAGAAAAGGGTAGATTACTGGCTGGAACGCCTGGGCATTAAACACCTGGCCGGGCGCCGCGCCTACCAGCTTTCCGGGGGCGAATCCCAGCGGGTCAGCCTGGCCAGGGCCTTCGCCCTGGAGCCGGAGGTTCTGTTCCTGGACGAACCCTTTTCGGCCCTGGATTTCCCTACCCGCCTGGCGCTTCTCCGGGAACTGGGCAAAATATTGCGGGATACCGGGGTGACCACCCTCTTTGTGACCCACGATTTTTCCGAAGTGCCCTATCTTACCGACCGGGTGGCCATGCTGAAAAACGGGCGTTTAGTCAAGGCGGGTACTTTTGAAGAGGTATTTCAAATCAAGCCGCGTAAAGAAACCTATCTTACCTCCCTTTACCGTATTTTTGAGGAGTGAAAAACACTAAATTTGTTTTTTGCCTGGCCGTATTTCCCGAAAAGCCTCCCGGGACCGCTCCCGGAGGCTGATTTTTTTTCCACCGGGAAGGATTTTACCGGCTGCAGGAAGAAGAAGATAAAGGGGAACGGAAAATATAATGGCAAAGGGATTGACCACCGGGGCGGGGAAACTTTTTGGGGCGAACCATGCGCCGGAGGGGTTCCCGACGGCGAGGAGCGGAGGTGGAATGATGGCCGAAAGTTCGCTCGGACTGGAAGAGAACGTGGCGGGATTGCTTGAGTTGCTCAATTTCTGGCGAATGAAACAGGCAGGGATGGCAATCAGGAGGGATGAATGTCCGTGGACGAAGCGGAAATCAAAAAAAGGACGCAGGAAACGGCAAACAAACTTTTCAGCAAGGGAATCAAAATGGACCCTCCCTATAAAACGTGGCGGGAGTTTGATAAGGAACTGGCCAATGATTTTTCCAGGTTCATCACGGGCAACCTCTACTCGCGCACCGTTCTCACCCTGCCGGAAAGGCAGATGATCACGGTCGCCGCGCTGGCGGCTTTGCGGGCCAGGGAGGAGCTGCGCCTGCACGTCAACGCGGCCTTAAACGTCGGCTGCGATCCTGAAAAGCTGGCCGAGATCTTTTTCCAGATCGGCACCTACGCCGGGATGCCGGCGGTGAACGAAGCGCTGGCGGTTTACCGGGAGGTCCTGCAGGAAAGAGGGGAGTGGCCCATCGGGAAAAAGTAGCCAACCCGATCGCAACGGAAAGCGAGGAAAGCGAATTTTACCGCCGGCAGGGACCACTGATGGAGTACATTCTGAAAGGGCCGGCTGACCAACTGTTCAAGATTGAAAAAGTGCCCGGCCCGCCGGCCCGCCCTTATCTTTCGCCGGAGCTGGTTCGCTGCGGCCGCTGCGGCGATGAAGTCATGAAGTCCTGCGCGCGGGTGAGGGAAGGGCAGTTGATTTGCGCCGGTTGCCCGGGGGGCTTTTGAGCCAGGAAGAAAAACTTAACAAGCCGGAGCTTTCCTGTCAAGAAAACCAGATGCCTGTCTTTTATTGGCCAAAGTTTGGCTGGACAACCACCTGAGAATATGTTAAATTTACTAACTAAATAGCATCCGTGCCCGGCGCCCTTTAAGCCACGGAGGCGAAAGTAACGACCGGGAACCGGGTGCAAGCCACAGTTGTTTTTGTCTTCGATCAGCGGAAAAACTAACTCAGAAGAAAAGCTTTCAGGATAACAAAGGCCACGGAGGCTGTGTTCGGTGGCTTTTTTATTTTTCAATGTTTAAAAGGCGCCCTGTTTTTGGTTGTTCACGGCTTTGGAGATATCTTCAAGAAAGACAGCGAGGGTCTGGCGAATTTTGCCCGGAGGCAAAAGAAGTTGTGGTTTTTTCTTTTCAATTTGGAAAGACTATTTTTGAATTTTTCCAGGAAGACGGGCAGAAAAAAAGATGGAGGTGTTCCAAAATGCTCAAAGCAATTCAGGGGCACGAAATCTGGGTGCTGGCGGAAGGAAGC
>JAIMBK010000042.1 GCA_023511535.1 Armatimonadota bacterium | reverse complement strand
TTAAAGATTATCGAGGTGAGCAAGATGGAAGCATCCCCGCTGTTTGACGGCATCCGGGAGAAGTGGATTGACCAGGGAGCATTCTCAAGTCGAATTGAAGACATTCTTGGGGCGTTGGAGGAAAACATTGGCTATTACCCTGGCAACCTGGAGAACAGGCTAAGGTCGATCCAGGACATGGGCACCTTGAAAATGCTTCACCGCCGGGCGGTGAAAGCAAGAAGCCTGGAAGAATTTCTTGCGGCGCTTGATAATGTTGAACGAAAGGCGAACTGAGCCCGGGTTTGATATTCCGTCTCTACTTTGAAACCTGCATGCTGCGGGTTTTTTCTTTTTCAGGGGGTGATTTACTATGTATTTTTACACCGCCCCAGAGGTAGCCAAAATCCTCCGGGTAAAAGATAGTCGGTCAGAAACGGATAAGCCCAGAAAATTCAGGACATGACGCAGGGAGAGTATATTTCAAGTCCCGTCGCCCCGACCATTTTATTTTCCGGTCTGCAATTCAAAAACGTCAGGCGCCCTCAGGCGCTCATCCACCTTTCCAGAGTCTTGCCATCCTTGCCGCGCACCCCGGCATAGTAGCGAATAATCCGCCAGACGTGCTCTTGCTCGTCGTAATGAATGAAACTTGCGTCATAAACGCCGCTGGGATCGTAATAAAGGGTGTTTGCATACCCCATCAAAACGATGGTTTGTTTATCCGGGAAGATGTTGCTGACTTCGCGCAGGACCGCTTCGTTAAACTCGAGAACCGCTTCCGGCTCATTTTTATAGTCCACGTCACTGAAAGTAAAATACTTAAAAGGATCGATCGAAACGAAAACGTACAATAACTGTTCTTTGCTCCCCGGCCCCGGCGAAAGATCGCCGGCGAAATACTGCAGCTTAACGGGAGTCCGGCTGACGGCGATGGCCGGGTATTCCTGCGCCAGCTTTTCCACCAGCTTGCTGTACTGCGGGTCGGTGCCGGATAGCGGGGCCAGTTTTCCGGACTTCAAGAAACCCTCCAGGGAAACCTCGATTTTCGGGAACATCCTGGCCACCAGGGCAGCCGCCTCGGCCCTGGTCAGGGTTCCCTGGGGACGGAAGGTGCCGTCGGCGTACCCCGCTACCAGACCCTGCTCCACGGCCCAGGCCAGCATGTTCCTTAACTGCGGGGCAATCTGCCCGTGATCCTTGAACTTAGCCGTCAGGATACCGGGATTCACAGGGGTTTTTTGGCCGTCTCCCCTCACCTTGAGCAGCGCGGCCGCTGCCTCTTCCCGCAAAATCGGCTCCGCGGGCTTAAACAGGCGCCCACCGTCGGTACCGGGGTAATCCCCGATATATTCCCAGGCAGCACCGACGACCGAGGCGTACCATTCGGAAAGGCCGACGTCCTGGTGGGTCGGCTTGTCCAAAGGCTGAGCGGTCAGGCCTGCCGTCCTGGTCAGGATGGCCGCAAATTCCGCCCTGGTCAGGATGTTTTCCGGGCCGAAAGTGCCGTCCGGATAACCGGCCAGAATTTTCCGGTCAACCAGTTGTTTAATTACTTCCGCCGCCCAGTAATCCGCCGGCACGTCGGAAAAAGACCCGCCTGCCGCCGCGCCTGCTTCCGGGGCCGGTTTTTTTTGCGCAGCGCTGAAAATTGTCCCGCTGCCGAAAAACACCAGCAAGAGCACCAGCAAAGCGAAAACCGGGAATTTCAACCGTCTGCATAATTTTTCCACTAGCTCCACCCCTGCCAGATAGAGATCAAAATCGGCTACCGTATAAAAGCATGAGCCACAATTTAGGGATTGGGGGTTAGGGAATAGGGGTTAGGGAATAGAGACTTTGTCCATAATTATTATCATTGCTTTTATAGAGAGAATGAACGTTCCCCTAAAAAACTCCCTCTGAAATTAATAGACGTTCGCAACAAGGAAAAAGTTCCCGGTTTACGTTATATTTTGTGATATAATTTTTACAGCCAGAAAAACTGTAAATCCAGAAGAAAATCACAGTGGAAAAATGGAGAAATAACAGCCATGCCGTTTGACGGATTTGTCCTGGCGGCCGTTCGCAAAGAATTGGCCGAAAAAATAACCGGCTGCGCCATTGACCGGGTTTACCAGCCCACCGCCCTTGAGCTGATCCTCAATTTGCGACGGGCCGGAGAACGCCGGCGGCTTTTGCTGAGCGCCCACCCGGCCAACGCCCGCGCCCATTTGGCAACGAAGGCGCCGGAGAATCCGCCCTCCCCGCCGCTGTTTTGCCTGGTTCTGCGCAAGCACATCGAAGGGGGCCGCCTCCAAAAAATCCACCAGCCCGGCCTGGACAGGATCTTAACCCTGGAAATTGCCGCCCGGGATGAAACGGGCGCCCCCTCCCGCAAACAGCTGGTTTGCGAAATCATGGGCAAACACAGTAACATCATTTTGATCGACGAAGCAACCGGCCTGATCATTGACGCCATCAAGCGCTACTCGCACGCCGTCAGCCGCCACCGGGAAGTGCTGCCCGGCCGGCCCTACCTTCCCCCGCCCGCCCAGGACAAGCGCAACCCCCTGCTCCTCCGGGAAGAGGAATTCGTCGAAACCATCCTGGGCCGGCCGCTGGAATCGCCGCTCCCCGACGCCCTCCAGGCCTGCCTGGACGGCTTCAGCAAGCCGCTGGCGAAAGAACTGGTTTACCGGGCCGGGCTGCCGGAGGAAATGGTCCTGGACGAGTGCGGGGAATACGAGCTGAAAAAGTT
This sequence comes from Armatimonadota bacterium, assembly GCA_023511535.1. Lineage (GTDB taxonomy): Bacteria > Bacillota > Desulfotomaculia > Desulfotomaculales > Nap2-2B > JAIMBK01. The sequence goes on along the minus strand of JAIMBK010000042.1, from coordinate 26,761 downwards.
ATGGCGGGCACTGCAGGAGCTGGCGTCCCCGGCGCGGCAGGAGCAATTTCAGCCTACCCTGATCTTAAGCCAGAAAAAATACCTCGACTTTGCCGCCTTCGATTTGACGCATTTATCCGGCTTCACCCGCAAAAAAGGGGAAATGAACGAGCTGGCGGAAGAGTTTTACGTCTATCGGGAACGGAGCGAGAAACTGGAAAAAGAAAGGCAGGAGCTGTTGAAGCGCGTCCGGAAAGAGGTCAAGCGCCTGCAGAAGAAAGCGGCCGTCCGGGAAGAACAGCTGGCGACGGCCCGGGAAGCAGACGAATACAGACTTTCCGGCGAACTGCTGATGGCCAACTTGCACCGGCTGGAGAAGGGTCTGGCGGAAGCCGCCCTGGAAAATTTCTATGACCCGGAAAATAAGCCGGTGGTCATCCCGCTGGACCCCGGCCTGTCCCCCGTGGAGAATGCCCGGGCCTATTTTAAAAAGTACAACAAGGCAAAGGGTGCGCTGCAAAAGGCGGAGGAGATCGGGGCGGAAATCCGCCGGGAGCTGGCCTATCTGGAAAGCGTGGAAACGGCCCTGGAACAGGCCGCCGCCCTGGCCGACCTGCTGGAAATCCGGGAAGAGCTGGCCGAACAGGGCTACCTGCCGGAAGAAAGGCCGAAAAAAGCCGCGAAAGCGCCCCGCGCCCCGGAAATTTTAACCTTCACCTCTTCCGACGGTTTTAAGATCCTGGCCGGCCGTAATAACCGGCAAAATGATTACCTGACCATGCGCCTGGCTAAAGACAACGACCTCTGGCTGCACGCCAGGGAGATTCCCGGCGCCCACGTAATCATCAGGGCCGGGGAGCGGCCGCCCACCCCGGCCGCCCTCCGGGAGGCCGCCGCTATCGCCGCCTATTACAGCCGGGCCAGGCAGTCGCAAAACGTCCCCGTCGACTACACCCTGCGCAAGAACGTCCATAAACCGCGGGGGGCCCGGCCCGGCTTTGTCATTTATAAGGAGCAGCGCACGCTGGTCGCCGACCCGGACGAAGCACTGGTCGAGCGGCTTAAGGGCAACCGCGCAAACAGCCGGGGAAACAATGAGGACAATTCCGCTAAACGGAAGTAAATTTGCAGGCAATTGTTTTTCGCCCGCTGCGGACCGGACCGGCAGCACTCTCACCGGCAACAACTTAAATAAAAGCGCTTATTTTACCGGCCCGTCAGGTACAGCACCAGAGCCGTGACGAGCATCACCAGAAACAAGACCATTGTCAACCCGCCAAAATTGGTCAGCGGCTTGAGCCGAATCCCTTCCTCCTCCGATTTGACCCGCACATAGCGGTAAACCTTCAGCCTGCCGACCACGTCCATCACCAGGCGGTCCGCCAGGTCGGGCTCGCCCCCTTTTTCCAGCAGGCTGCGGGCGGTTATTTCCACCCACTTTGCTTCATCTTCCGCGGCCAGCTTCAATCGCAAATAGTTTTTAAACTCTTTTTCCCGGGGCTTGATTTTTTGAAAAAAAATCTTTCGCTCTCCCCTGTTCAACTCCCGGGTGGTTTTCAGCAAAAGGCGCTTTTCCTCCGCCAAAAGACCGAACTGCCCGGCGATCAGGCCGGCAAATTCCCTGGACAACAGACATCCTCCTTAAAAACTTTTAAAACCATGCTCAGTTTACCATAGCGGACCCACCCGGGACAATCCGGGCCGGAACAAAAATTAGAATAAGAATTAGACCCCCCATGCCGCTTTCGAGCACCAACAGAGAACGAAAATGCTGTTCGATTTGCCGGGAGCGACATATGCCAAAGGACTGTTCCTTAATGGTGATAATAAGAATATGGTAATATTATACATATTAAAGTCAGGGCTTGGGGTCATTGTTCATCCCCTTAAACTTCGCGCCCCGGGCGTCTTTGCGGTTTAACCCGGTTCCAGAAGGAAAAAGCGGCTTTTGTCGCGAAGTTTTCTCTAACCGTGAAACCGGAAGGGTGAAAATGGTGGAAGTCTACGCACTGGTCGGCCCCAGCGGCACGGGGAAGAGTCACCGGGCCGTGTCTGTCGCTCACGAACTGAACGTGGACGTGATTATTGACGACGGTTTGCTCATTCGGGATACCCGCATTCTGGGGGGCTTTTCGGCCAAGCGCCAGCCCACGCGGATCGGCGCCATCCGGGCGGCCCTTTTCTTAAACGAGGACCACGCCCGGCAGGCCAAAACAATCCTCCGGCAACTGCGTCCGGAGAAGGTGCTGATTCTGGCCACCTCTGCGCGCATGGCCGAAAAAATCGGGGAGCGGCTGGAATTGCCGCCGCTCACGAAAACAATTACCATCGAGGAGATTGCCTCACCGAAGGAAATTCGCAAAGCACGGATCGAGCGCACCCAGCACAGCAAGCACGTTATCCCGGCGCCCGCCGTCGAGGTGAAGAAAAGTTTTCCGGATACGCTCATCGATCCGTTAAAAATTTTTTTGCAACGCAAAGGGGCATCCGAAAAAAAGAGCTGGCTGGAGCAGTCGGTCGTCCGGCCGACCTTTACGGGGCACGGAAAACTGACCATTACGCACGGCGCCCTGGCCGCCATTGTCGCCCGGGCCGCGGAGGAAGTCCCGGGCGTAAAAAGCGCCGGCAAAATAAATATTCACCAACAGGATGAAGGTGTAATTATCGAATTGCATCCCACCATCTACTACGGTCAACACCTGGGCAAGATCAGCCGCAAAATTCAGCTGGCGGTTAAAAAACGCCTGGAAGAAATGACCGGCCTGACGGTAAAGGCTGTCCACGTGTTCATTAAGGAACTGGGATTCGTCAGACCGGTGTAATAGGTCGTCAGTCGTCAGCAGGCAGTCGTCAGAAATCATTTTTTAAGCTTTGGCCGCGAAAACGTGGTTGCCGATCCGGGCAACCACGGGCAACTGCCGGATCCATCGGTCCGTAGCCGTATGCGGGTTGTAAAAGAACAGCGCCCCGTTGGTCGGGTCCTTTCCCTGCAGGGCCTGCAGCGCCGCGTTGACGGCAATTTCGTCCGGCTCCAGGTTGATTGAACCGTCGGCCACCGGGGTAAACTGGTGGACGTAGGGGTTGCTCTGCAGAATCACTTCCCGGATTGTTTTCGGAAAGTGAGGGCTGGCTACCCGGTTTAAAATTACCGCCCCTACGGCGACCTGCCCGGTGAAACTTTCTCCGCGGGCTTCCGCGTAAATGATCCGGGCCAAAAGCATGAGATCGTCCCGGGAGATATTGCTTCGCGAAATCGTTTCCGTCACCATTCCCGCGGCGCGCTCCGGGATAATCAAGACCTCTCCCGGCCGGATCAAGGTGCTTCTCAACTTGTTGACTTTGATTAACTGCCCCAGGGAAACGCCGAACTTTTGGCTGACGCCCGATAACGTGTCCCCTTCTTGAATTGTGTAGCAGACCAGGCTCCGGCAGCCGAGCGGATCTTTTTCCTCCGCCCGCCCGCCATAGACGAAGAGACCTTGCATCAAAAGCAAGGCCAGAACAAACACTGCAATAAATTTAAAATGTTTGGCCATTCATGCTCTCCTTTCCGGCTCACCTAATAGTTTTCACAAAAAAACGGCTCCTTATTCACTTATTAATTACCATTTGTTCCATATAATTTTTTTTAAAGATTTGGGCAATAAAAAAGGAGGAAAGACCTCCGGGAGATAATCTACCCTAAAACCCCCTTTGCCCGCCGCCGTTCGCTTGCCGTCCCGCCCCCTACTTTTCCCGGCGCTGCAGAACCCTGATGTCAATGTCGACCAGCAGCCGGTAGGGACGGCACATTTGATAGATGCGGGAAGTGGTCCGCTCGCCCAGATATTCCTCCAGATCCTCCAGGTTGATGTTGGTGGTGATAATCACCGGCAGGGCATGATTAAGGCGGTAGTTAAGGATGGAGTAAAGCTTGTTGCGCACCCAGTCGGTATAATTGTGGGCGCCTAAATCATCCAGGATCAAAAGCGGCACATTCCGGGCGGCGTTTAAAATTTCTTGCTCGGTCAGTTCTCCCGGCCCGCGGTTGGGGTCGTAAGTGGAACGAAGGCGGTCGAGCAAATCCGGCACCACCAGGAATAAAACGGGGCAGCCCCGATCCAGCAGGGCGTTGGCGATGCAGCAGGCCAAAAAAGTCTTCCCGCTGCCCACCGGACCGGTAAAGAGCAGGCCGTCGATCCGCTCCTTTTTCCCAAAATCCTCGACGAAGGCCAGCGCCGCGCGAAAAGTCAGGCGGGCCGACTCATGGTAGCTGATCCCCTTCGGGGAATCGGTAATCTGACGGGAGTAATATTTAAAGCTGAAGGCGGTAAAGGTGCAGGAGCGCAGGGCCTCCGGCAGGCAGGAATCCTGAAAGCGCCTTAAGATCGCCCTTTGGGCCGCGCAACTGCAGGGGACGGCCCGGTTTCCCTGCACAACCACCCCGCGGTCGTGGCAAACTTTACAGAAAGCCAACCGGCGAAACCCCTTTCTGAAGAGTTTGGAAAAAACCAAACCCGGAGGTTTGGTGCAGGCAAGGGGCGGATCATTGTCTTCCACATATCCCCATTTCGTAATATTTTTAAAATATCCATTAACTCAGGTACAACGCTTTCACCATTTCCTTTTTCCGGCGGCTGCTTGTTTTATCGCTTCTGCTTTCCCTGGCGTGTCCATTCTTTTTTTGCCGTTTATCCTGAAAATCGCGGTCGTACTCGGCCACTGCGTCTAACGTGCGGAGATTATTTTTCTTCCATTTGAGCAGGATGCCGTCAATGTACTTAAAGTTATGCTTGCCGATTAAAACTGCGCGGCGCAAGGCGTCCAGGACGAGCGAGCAATCGGTTTCCCGCACCCAAAGCCGGATTTGCTCCACCTCCATGGGCGAAAGCGGGCGCCCGAATTCCTCTTCAAAACACCTGGTTAAACGGGTCAAATCCGCCTCGGGAACGCTTTTTTCCTCCCGCTCTCCGAGCACCTTGCGGGTTTTTTCAATTTCTTTAACCTTCGCGCACGCCCACGCCTCCGACAATTTGGCAAAGAGAGGCTCAAAATCGTAGCCGGCTAAAATTGTTCCCTGTGCCTCGTCATAATACTGAGTGACCGTGATCACCTCTTTTTCCAGGAGGCTGGCCAGGTTCCTCTCCACCCGCTCCAGGCCGCCGGTCAGACACTCCGCCAGCATTTCCGGGGGCGGAAAAAGGATTTTTTCTTCCGTGCGCAGGCGCAGCAACTGAACGAGCACCATCATTTCCTCATCGGTAATCTCGATCTTCGTATAGTAGCGCAGCAGCAAATTGGGGATGCTCGTTGTCCCGCAAAGCGTAAGATCAGTACCAAAAGCCGCTGTAATGTTCCCTTCTCTATATCTCTTCAAGGTCTTCCGGCTTTTCATTTGTCTGCCCACCTACCCCAGTATATTTTATGGTAAAGGCAGGCAGTTTGTCCAGGTGAAAAAAAGCCGCCGGATCAGAGTTTGCGTCCGGCTTTCGGCAAAATTTATCTCCTTTTGGCGAAAGATGTAAATTTATAAAAAGGCCGGCCGCCGGGAAGCAAAAACACTCGTCCGCAGGCCCAATTCGGATAAAAGCTGCGCGGCCTCGCGCGTACAATAACCGAGCTCGCTTTTTTTATGCGCATCGGAACCCACGGTAAAAATTTTAATCCCGGCTTTTTTCGCCAGGAGCAGAATATCCCGGCTGGGGTGAAATTCGGCCAGGCAGCGGCGGCGGCCGGACGTGTTCACCTCCAGGCCGGTCCCCTGGCGGGCCATCGTCCGAAAAATGTCCTCCACCCGTCCCAGATGGAGGTCGTTGATTTCCCGGCCGAAAAATTCGTAGCCGTACCTTTTATACAGGTCCAGGTGGCCGATGCAGTCAAAAAGCCCCGATTCCACCGCGCTCCTTAAAGCGCCGAAGTAATCTTCGGCCAACGTGCCGGGATCCCGGCGGGTAAAATAGGCCGGACACTCCTGGCGGGACGAAATGGCAAGGTGGTCCAGGCAGTGAATGGAACCGAGCACAAAATCAAAGGGGTAGCCGGTGACAACCCTTTCGATTGCCGCCTCCGCCCCCCGTTCAAAACCCACCTCCAGCCCGGCTTTGATGCGCAGCCCCGCGCCGGAAAACGCCTGGCGCGCCTCCTCCAGCTCCCGGAAGTAACATTCCAGCCAGTAGTCGTCCTCCATGGGCAGAATCTTCCCGTTCACCCGGACGAACCAGTCCAGGTGCCGGCGCCGGGGGTCCACCTCCAGATGCGGGGTAAAGCACACCTCGGTCAGACCTTTGGCCAGGGCCTCCCGGCAGTATTCAAAGATGCCGGCGTCCTCGGCGTCAATGGAATAACCCGGATGGACGTGATAGTCTACGTAAGCACCGGTGCTTATAACACTTCCGCCCCCAGCACAGATTTCATTTGCTCCAGGGCCCAGCGGTGGGCTTCCCGGTCGAAGCTGGCCACGCCGCCGGTGTAAACGATGGTCCGGTAATCGCGGTTGGCCAGTTCTTCGACGGTATATAAAACACAAATATTTGTGCACACTCCGACGACGTGCACCTCCGCCGGGGCCAGGTCGCTCAAGATGGTATTTAAATTGGTCCGGAAAAATCCGCTGAAACGGGTTTTCGGCACCTTAATGGCAAAGGGGTATTCCTCCACCAGCACGCGCAATTCCTCGATCAATTCGGCGCCGGGCGTACCAAAAACGCAATGTCTGGGGAAGCGCTTGAATTCCAGATCTTCCGGATCGTGGGAATCCATGATAAAAATTACCGGCAAATTTTGCCCGGTAAACTCCTTCACTTTGTCCACCACAAAAGGAACAATCTCGCGCGCCGCTTCCCCGCAGGTCAGCGCGCCTTGCGGCTCGATAAAATCTTTCAGCATGTCGACGACCAGCAGCACTTTGCCGGGCATAAAATCACTCCTTTAAGAACAGGGGTTTGGGGTTGATAGGGGGAAACGTAAGTTCCCTTAAGCAACTCCCCCAAAGTTTACAGGCCCAAAGAAAAACGCTTCAAAAATGCATTACGGAGTGAACGCATCTTCCCAAGGTTACTCCTTTTTTGATCCTCCTTAAACTTTAAGAAACAACTCCCCTCCCGAAAAACTTAATTACGCTTAAGATCATCTCTGGCTTAATCAAATATTCGTGATGACAAGGTTTTTTCCTCTTCAGAAAAACAAATTCTTAACGAAAAACAAAAAGAATTCCTTGCAATTTTTCCGTTACTTGTGAAATATTTAATGTTATGATATTCTTTTGGAAAGAAATTTTTCCTTCCGTTCAGTATATTTAAGCGAGGTGGGGTAAAATAAAAGAAAAAATTAAAGTCAAGGCGTGCCCCGGGGGGCAGCTGATCACGTCACTGGAAAGGCTGCTCAACGAAATCAGAAAAGGGTATCTGGCCCTTGGGGACACGCGGGTAGATCTGCCCAAAACCGTGGATCTGAAAATGGAGCTGGAAGAAAAAAACGGCCAGGTTGAATTCGAGCTGGAATTGAACTGGCCGCTTCACCCCGGGGAGGAAGCGGGGACAGAGGAAGCAGTCAAAACTGAAGAAAAGGACAAGGAAGTAAAGGAAGCGGATCAAGGGGAGAAAGAGGAGCAAGAGGAGGAAGAGGAAAAGAAGGAGGAAAAAGAAGAGGCAGGCAAGGCATCCGGCGACACACCGGAGGCAGAGGAAATCCCACAGACACCAGGTGAAACAACAAACGGGAGGGAAGCAAATGGCAGTAAAAATAGGGATTAACGGTTTTGGCCGCATCGGGCGCAACGTCCTGCGCGCCGCCCTGGACCGGCCGGAGGTCGAAATAGTCGCCGTCAACGATCTGACCGACGCCAGGACCCTGGCCCATCTTTTGCTGTACGATTCCGTGCACGGGATCTGCCGGTGGACGGTGACCGCCGGCGAGGGCAGCTTTACCGTCAACGACCGGGAAATCCGGGTGCTGGCCGAAAAAGACCCCGGCAAGCTTCCCTGGCGGGAACTGGGCGTAGAAGTGGTCATTGAGTCCACCGGGCGGTTCACCGATGGAAAACTGGCCGCCGCCCACCTCTCCGGAGGAGCGAAAAAGGTGCTGATCACCGCTCCGGCCAAAAACGAGGACATCACCATCGTGATGGGGGTGAACGAAGAAAAGTACGACCCGGCCGCCCACCGGATCGTTTCCTGCGCCTCCTGCACCACCAACTGCCTGGCCCCCGTGGCCAAGGTGCTGCACCGGCGGTTCGGCATCGTGCGGGGGATGATGACCACCGTGCACTCCTACACCAACGACCAGCAAATCCTGGACCTGCCCCACAAGGACCTGCGCCGGGCCAGGGCGGCGGCCCTTTCCATCATCCCCACCACCACCGGCGCGGCCAAGGCGGTGGCCCTGGTTTTGCCGGAGCTGAAGGGAAAATTAAACGGGATGGCCATGCGTGTGCCCACCCCGAACGTTTCGGTAGTCGACCTGGTGGCCGAGTTGGCCCGGCCCGCCACCCGTGAAGAGGTCAACACCGTTCTCAAAGAAGCCGCCGCGGGGGAGCTCAAGGGCATCCTGGATTACTGCGAGGCGCCCCTGGTCTCCCGGGACTTCAACGGCAACCCCCACTCGTCCATCGTCGACGCCCTCTCGACCATGGTCATCGACGGCATCATGGTCAAGGTGATCGCCTGGTACGACAACGAATGGGGCTATTCCAACCGGGTCGTGGATACGATGGTCCACGTGATTAAGCAGGGACTATAGATGAGAGATGAGGAATTGAAGGTTGGGTTCCATATCTGGAAGGCAGAAAAAAGAAATGGTTTTTTAATTATTTAAGGGTAATAAAGTAAAAGGGGATCAGGAATTTTATCCCTGATCCCTGGTTTCCACCCCGGAAATTTGTCGTTCGTTTGCTGTCGCGACAATGAGCCGGGCAAATTGAACGACGGGCCGAAGATTTTCATTATCTCTTGAGACCGCTGAAAACCAACAGTAATTCTTTGCTTTGCGCTTATAAATTAATGTTCGAATACTTCCGCCACGGCCGGGCCACCTGCTTGTTTTCCAGCAGGTCCAGCGCCCGGGAGATGTATTTTCTGGTTTCCGAAGGCATGATCACGTCGTCGATGTAGCCGCGCTCGGCGCCGCAGTACGGGTTTTCGTAGAGGTCGCGGTACTGCCTGATCCTTTCCGCCGCCACCGCGGCCGGGTCCTCGGCGTTTTTAATTTCCCTGGCAAAAATGACGCTGGCGGCTGTCTCCGCGCCCACAATGGTCACGCGGGCAATCGGCCAGGCGTAAACGATGTCCGCACCGGTGTCTTTGCAGCACATCCCCAGGTAGGCGCCGGCGAAGGACTTGCGCATGATTACCGTCACTTTGGGCACGGTGGCGTCGATGTAAGCGTACAACATCTTGGCCCCGTGTCTTAAAATGCCCCTGTGCTCCTCGTACGAACCAATCATGTAGGCCGGCGTGTCGTGGAAGTTGACCAGCGGGATGTTGAACAGGTCGCAGAAGCGCACAAACCGGGCGACCTTGTCGGCCGCGTCGCAGTCGATGACGCCGCCCATGACCAGCGGCTGGCTGGCCACGATGCCCACGGACCGGCCGTTGATCCGGGCGAAGCCGACGATCACGTTTTGGGCGAAATCCTTCAAAATCTCAAAGAAAACCCCGTTATCCACGATCTTCAGCAGGACGTCGTGCATATCGTAAGGTTCGTGGGCTTCCTCGGGCACCAGGCCGTCCAGCTCGGGAATGAGCCTTTCCGCCTCGTCGCCGGTGTCCACGCGCGGCGGCTTCTCTTTGTTATTCTGGGGCAGGTAGCTTAAAAGCTCCCTGGTCTTATCCAGGCAATCCTTGTCGTCTTCCGCCACCACGTGCGTCTGCCCGGTTTTCACCGCGTGCGCCTGGACGCCGCACAGTTCCTCCAGGGTGATTTCTTCCCCCAGTTGCGTTTTCACGAAGGCCGGTCCGGCAATGCCCATGAAACCGGTTTTGCGGCACTGGAAGACAAAATCCTGCATTACGGGGTGGTAGGCCTGCCCGCCCAGGCACGGCCCCATCAACAGGGCGATTTGCGGGATGACCCCGGAAGCGAGGATTTGGGAGCGGAACAGCCAGGCGTAGGCTTCCAGGGTGTCCATCCCTTCCTGCAGGCGGGCGCCGCCGGAGTCGTTCATCCCCACGAACGGGATGCCCATTTCCTTGGCCAGGTCGATGGACTGGGAAAACTTTTTGCCGTGGTATTCGCCAAAGGTGCCGGCCATGGCGGTGTAATCCTCGGCCCCCACCATCACCAGCCGGCCGTTGACTTTTCCGTAGCCCACCACCACCCCTTCGGCAGGCACCTCCCGTTTGTCCATGCCGAAGTGAATGGTGCGGTGCTTGACAAACATGCCGATTTCCGTAAAGGTGCCCGGGTCGAAGAAATACTCCACCCTTTCCCGGGCGGTCCATTTCCCGCTTTTGTGCTGCTGCTCGACGGCCTTGGGGCCGCCCATCTGCATGATTTTCGCTTTGCGCTGCTTCAGTTCCTCGTAGCGATCCATGAAACCAACCCCCCTCGAAAATATCACCTTTTATCTATTCGCCTTCCGGTAACCCAGGGCGTCCTGGGAAATGATGATTTTGTGCACGTTGCTGGTTCCCTCCACGATTTGATAATACTTGGCGTCGCGGAAAAGCCGGGCCACCGGGTATTCTTCCGAGTAGCCGTAAGCGCTGTAGATCCGCAGGGCGTAGTCGGCGCACTTGTTGGCCGCCTCGCTGGCAAACAGCTTGGCCATGGAAGTTTCCAGGGTATTCGGCACCCCTTTGTCCTTGAGGAAAGCCGCCCGGTAGGTCAACAAGCGGGCCGCCTCCACGTCCACGCACATTTGCGCGATCCAGTCCTGGATCATCTGGAACCGGCCGATTTGCTGCCCAAACTGCTCCCGGGTGGTGGCGTATTCAACAGCGGCGTCGATGCAGGCCTGACCCACGCCGACGGCACCCGCCGCCGAGGCCAGCCGCGTGTTGTCCAGCTGCTGCATGCAGATGGCAAACCCCTGGCCTTCCTTCCCCAGCAGGTTTTCTTTCGGCACCTTGCAGTTTTCAAAAGTAATGGAACCGACGGGGGAGGACCAGTTGCCCAGTTTTTCGGTGATTGCTTCGGTGATGATGCCGGGGCTTTTCATGTCCACGATGAAGGCCGACATTCCCTTAGCCCGCTGGGTGGGGTCCGTGTAGGCGTAAATGAGTCCGACGTCCGCCACCGGGGCGTAGGAAATCCACATTTTGCTGCCGTTTAAAACGTAGTAGTCCCCCTCCAAAACGGCCCGGGTTTTCATGGCCGCCACGTCGGAACCGGCGTTGGGCTCGGTCATGGCAAAGCAGCCGAGGAGTTCCCCGCTGCACAGGCCCGGCAGGTACTTCTGCTTTAATTCCTCGCTCCCGTAGCGCCAAAGGGTGATGGCCGGACCTAACGTGTTGGCGGCAAAAACGAGCCGCAGGGAGCTGTGCACCCGGGCAATTTCTTCGGCTAAAATGGCCAGCGCCAGGTAGCCCAGGCCGTTGCCGCCGTACTCCTCCGGGATGACGCAGCCCAAAAAGCCCAGTTCGCCCATCTTCTGCACCAGATCGCGGCGGAAACGGTGCGCCTTGTCGTCGGCGTCGACGGTGGGCTTTACTTCGCTGACGGCGAAGTCGCGGGCCAGCCGCCTGATGTCCTGTAATTCTTCGGGCAAGTCAAAGTTCATCAAGATCTCCTCCTTGTAAAAATTAGGGGTTAGGGATTGGGAATTAGGGATTAGGGATTAGTTCCTTTAATATATAACCATTTTCATACTTTGCGGGAACGTATGGACCCATGGGAACTACCTTGTGCTTTTTTGTCTCTGGGACATAAAGGACTGCCCACTTGTCTCCTTCCCTCTGTATTCTGCACCTCTGTGCCTTTGTCCCTTTGTACCCTTTTTTACCCTTTCCGGATGAGCAGGGCGTCGGCTACCTTAACCCCCTTTCCTGCGGGCAGGACGATCAGGGGGTTGATGTCCAGCTCGGCCAGTTCATCTTTGAGCACCAGGGCCAGGCCGGCCACCTTCACCAGCACTTCGGCCAGGGCCTCCACGTCGGCTTCAGCGCGTCCGCGGGCGCCGGCTAAAAGGCCAAAACCCCGGATTTCCCGGATCATCGCCCGGGCCTCGGCGGGGCTCAGCGGCGCCACCCGCCTGGCCACGTCCTTTAAAATTTCCACGAAAATGCCGCCCAGGCCGAACACCACCACCGGGCCGAACTGCGGGTCGCTCTTGACCCCGACGATTACTTCCACGCCGCCGGGCGGAACCATCTCCTGGACCAGCACGCCGTTAATCCGGGCCTCCGGGGAATGGCGGCGGGCGTTGGCGAGCACCTCCGCAAAGGCTTCCCGCAGTTCGCGGTCACCGCTCACGCCCAGGCGGACGGCCCCGGCCTCCGTCTTGTGCAGGATGTCCGGGGAATCAACTTTAAGCGCCACCGGGTAGCCGATTTTTCCGGCAATAGACAGGGCCTCTTCCTGTGTGCGCGCCGTTTCTTCCCTGGTGACCGGGATACCAAAGGCGCTCAAGACTGCTTTCGACTCGCGCTCGCTCAAAACCTTCCCCGCGCCGGACAGGATCTCCCGGACGGCAGCCGGCACCCCGGCCACCGAAGAATCCGCAAGTGAAATTCTGCCGGCGGACGCGGCAGTCTGCTGCCGCCACTGCTCCCGGAAGGTCCCGTAATGCATCAGCCGGGCCAGGGCCTTGACGCAGCGCACCGGCGATTTGTACCAGGTCACGCCGGCTTCCCGCAGGACGGCAAAGCACTCGCCCATCAGCCTGTCTCCCGCCGTCCAGGCCACGGCCAGGGGCTTTTCGGTCAGCCTGCTCATCTTCGCCACGTCCCGGGCCATCCGCAGGCCCGAGGCGCCGGTGATCATGGTAATCACCACGGCCAGGGCGTCAATCCCCGGGTCGTCCACCATGGCCTGCAAAACCTTCCAGAAGCCTTCCGCCTCGTTAATCACCTGGGCGGTGACGTCCACCGGGTTTAAAGCCGAGCCGTAGGCCGGAATGACAGCGAGGATCTGCCGGCGCGTTCCCTCCTGCAGCGGCGGCACCTGCAGGCCGCACTCCTCGGCGGTGTCCGCCGCCAGCACGCCGGCGCCGCCGGAAGTGGTGATGATGCCCAGCCGTTTGCCCCGGGGAAATTTAACGCCGCCGTTGATCAGTCTGGCTAGGTCGATAAACTCCTCAATATCCCCTACCCGGATGATCCCTTTTTGCCTGAAAAAGGCATCGTAAACCTGGTCGGAACCGGTCAGGGCCGCCGTATGGGAAGAGGCCGCCTTGCTGCCGGTTTCCGAGCGCCCTACCTTCAGCACGGCCAGGGGCTTGCCCAGCTCCAGGGCCCGGTCGGCCACGCAGCCGAATTTTTCTCCGTCCCGCATCCCCTCCAGGTAGGTAAAGACCACGCGGGTATTTTCGTCCTCCAGCATATAGCGCATAAAGTCCAGGCAGTCCAGGTCCACTTCGTTGCCCGTACTGACCACGCAGGAAAAGCCGACTCCCGCCTCCTGGGCCAGGTTAAAAATGGAATAGCCCAGCGCCCCGCTCTGGGTAACGAACCCGACCGAGCCGGGAGTAAAAGGCTTGATGTCCAGGGAGGCGGAAAAAGCGGCGGCGATGTTGTCGGGCAGGTTCACCGCTCCCTGGCAGTTCGGTCCGCACAGGCGCAGACCTGTGCGCCGGGCAAACTCCGCCAGCTCCCGCTGGAGAGCGCGCCCTTCCTCGCCCGCCTCGGCAAAGCCTGAACTGAAGATGGTGGCAAAGCGCACCCCCTTTTCGGCGCACTGTTCCAGCATGGGCAGAACCCGCTTGTAATTCACGGCAATCAAAGCCAGGTCTACCGGGCCGGGCACTTCCGTGATGCTGGGGTAGCACGGGTAGCCGGCGATCTCCTTATACTTGGGATTGACCGGATAAATCTTTCCCCGGTAACCGTGCTCCGTCAAGTACCGCAGGGGTTTGCCGCTGATCGTGGCCAGGTCGGCGGAGGCGCCGATGATGGCAATGGAGCGCGGCTTAAAAAACAGTTCTAAATCCACTTGCTGCATCCAGTACATCAACTCCTCGGAAAATAACTTCTACCATCATTTCCCATCGGGCTGGAATTGTTCCCGACTCTACGCATATGTCGTTCGCCCGGACAAATTCCAGCCCTGATTTTCATCATGAATGGAGAACGGCAGTCCTCACGGGGAACTCCCTCGAAAAAATCAGGCGCAAAGTATATATTCCCGGTGGTCTCTATATTTCTCTTTGTGCCTTTGTACCTCCGTGCCTTTATACCTTTATTTTAAATACCCCATCTTTTGGGACAGACAGGCGGCAGCGTATTTTACTTCCCGGATTAAAACCGGCAGCCTGTCGCCGTTAAGACGGTTCCTCAAGCCAATGATCCCCAGCGAAGCCCTCACCTCCCCGGAGAAGTCGCGCACGGGCGCGGCGACACCGATTCCGTAGTCCAGATAATCGCCGTAGGAGATGGCGTACCCCTGCTCCCTGATCCGGTTGATCTCTTCGGAAAGCAGCCGCGGGCTGACGTTTTTGAATTCTTCCTGAGCAGCCATATCCGCCAGGTACGCCCGGATAAACTCCTCGTCCATAAAGGAAAGCAGGGCTTTGCGCGCGGCACCACTGTGCAGCGGCATCTCTTTGCCCACCTGCTCAATCACCTTGACCGGGTGGGGCCCTTCCACCCTTTCTAAAAAGACTCCCATCCGGCCCTGCGCCACCGTCAGGTAGGAATCTTCCCCGGTGCGCGCGGTGAGCCCCTTCAGAACGGGCAGGGCGGCCTTGCGCAGGTCCAGCATCCCTTTTACCTGCAAGCCCATCTTTAAAAGCTGCGGGCCCAGCCGGTAATTTTTTGTGCCGGGGTCCTGCTCAACCACCCCGAACTCCTTAAATGTTTGCAAAAGCCGGTGGGTCGTGCTGGGCGGAAAACCAGTCCGGACGGCCAGTTCCTTGATGGACAGGCCGTTCTCCGTCCCTTCCGCGGAAATGGCCAGCAGGATTTCCAGCCCCTTGCGCAGGGTATTGCTCATCCCATATCAAACCTGTTCCAGATAGTAAAATCCATTCCATTATTTAAGATACATATATATTTAGACACCCTTCGGGTGATTTCCTGCTTCTTTCCCCAAAAAATTAAGCAAAAGTTTTGAAGAAGATCGGGACGGGGTTCAGGTTCACTCCCCCGGTGCGCTTTCTCCTTCCCCCGCAGGGATACCCGCCTCCCGCGTCCCGGCCGGCGCCTTCTCGCCCCGGAGCAGGTTCAGCGCCAGGCCGAGCCCAATGAGGATAATTCCAATGAGGTCGGTAAAGAGACCCGGATGAATACACAAAAGAGAGCCCGCCAGCAAAATAATCCTCTGCAGCCGGTTCGCGGGCCGGGCCAGGTACCCGATCGCGGAGGCCGCCAGCGCCAGCACCCCAATGGCCGCCGAAGCGGTGGTCCAGATAATGTCCAGGGTTTCGCCCCGGGCAAGCAAAGCGGGGTGATAGGCAAATATAAAGGGGACGATAAAGGCGGCCACCCCGATCCGCAAGGCGGCAAAACCGATGGTCATCGGATTGTCCCGCGCAATGCCCGCGGCGGCGTAAGCGGCCAGGGCCACCGGCGGCGTAATGGCGGAAATGATGGCAAAGTAAAAGACGAACAGGTGGGCCGCCAGGGGGAGGATCCCCATTTTGGCCAGCGCCGGCGCCGCCATGGTGCCGGTGACGATGTAGGCGGCAGTGGTGGGCAGCCCCATGCCCATGATCAACGCCACCAATGCGGTCAGCAGCAGGGCCAGCCACAGGGTCCCGCCCGCCAGAGAGATGATGATGGCGGAAATTTTCAGGCCCACGCCCGTTAAATTAATGCTGCCGATCACCAGGCCGGCCGCTGCGCAGGCCAGGGCCACCGCAATGGTATTCCTGGCCGCCGCCACCGCTCCTTCCTGGAAGCGCCGCCAGTTCAGCCAGGTTTCCCGGCGGAAAAAGGAAACGACAAACATGGCGAGGATGGCGTAGAACCCGGCCCGGATGGGGGTGTACTGGAGAATCAGGAAATAAACCAAAACCCCCAAAGGAATCAAGAAGTGCCCTCCTTCGCGCAGCACCTGCCGGAGGTTCGGCAACTGCGCGCGGGGGAGCCCGGTGAGCCCCAGCCGGCGCGCTTCAAAGTGCACGCTGAAGAGCACGCCCAGGTAGTAAAGAAAAGCCGGGATCAGCGCGGCGGCGACCACGCTGATGTACGGGATGGCCAGAAATTCGGCGATGATGAAAGCCGCCGCGCCCATGATCGGCGGCATCAGCTGGCCGCCGGAGGAGGCGCAGGCTTCCACCGCCCCGGCAAAAAAGGGCTTATAGCCGTTCCGGATCATGAGGGGAATGGTAAAGGTGCCGGTGCCCACCACGTTGGCCACCGCGCTTCCGGAAATAGTACCCATCAGGCCGCTGGCCAGCACCGCCGTCTTGGCCGGCCCGCCGCTGAACCGCCCCATCAGGGCCATGGCCAGCTTGAGAAGAAAGTCGCCCATCCCCAGTTTTTCCAACATCGAGGTAAGGAAGATAAAGAGGAAAATATAGTTGGCCGAAACTCCCAGCGGAACCCCGAAAATACCCTCGGTGGTCAGGTACATTTGGGAAATCACCCGGCTCAAGGAATACCCCTTGTGGCCCAACATGCCGGGAATATAGGGACCGAGGAAGTTATAAATTAAAAAGGTTCCGGCAATGATTACCAGCACCCAGCCGGTGGCCCGGCGGGTAGCTTCCAGAATCAGCAGGATCATAATCCCCCCGAACACCAGGTCAAGGGTGGAGGGTACTCCCAACCTGTTCACAATGTCCTGATAAAAAAGGACAATGTAGCCGCCGGAAGCCAGGGTCAGCCCAATCAAAACCCAGTCCAGCCGGCTGGCCCGGTCCACCCCCCCTCCCCTGCGCAACGGAAAGATCAAAAAGACCAGGATAAGGATCAAGACCAGATGCACGTCCCGCTGGATCCAGGCGGTAAACATGGAGATGCCGGCCGTGTATAACTGGAAAAGAGTAAGCATCAGGCTTACCATGATGATGGCAACCAGAGTCGGGGTATGCCTGGAAATCCTGCCGGCATTGCCGTTACCGGCTACACGCGCTCGCATAAAATAATTTCTCCTTTCAGCAGGCCGGATAAAATATCCGGGGAAAGTCTGACTACTTCCAGATGGACCAGAGTTTGCCCCCGGAAAGATCGGTTCAGGTGAATCTCCCGCCGACGGTACAATAAAGTATGGTCGGCAACGGTCCCCACCCGCAACGGGAGCGAGTCCGCCGGCCGGTGCATCCCGTCGATGACGTCCCAGCCGTTTTCGCCCCGGAGAACGCCCTCCCCTGTATAACCGAGCCCCGCCCCGAAGCAAAAACAGCGGGCGCCGGTGAGCACCAGCTCACCGTCCAGGAAACGGAATTCATCGTAAACCGGGAGGCGGTCCACAGAGTGAATGTAGCGGAGCTGAAAGCCTTCCCCGGGGGCGAGAAAACCTACCAGCAGACCACGGCTGTGCTCCGCCTCCCGGATCAGAAGGAGATGCTGGCGTCCCGCCCACCCCAGGACCAGGAGCAAAACCGCCAGAACGCCCAGAATCAACGGCAAGACAGGGGAAAACACCGGCCCCGCGCGAAAAATACGCGCGGGGACCGGGCCTTTGTTTTTGTTTCCGGCCATGTTATTTCATCTCTGGCGGAAGGAGTTTGTCGGGAACCGTAAGCCCTTTTTCCTTGAAATACTTCACCGCGCCGGGGTGCAGCGGGGTTACGGAGTGTTTCAGAGCGTTTTCCGGTGTGGTTTCTTTTGCGCCGGCGTAAACCTGAACGAGATCGTCCTTGTGTTCAAAGATTGCCTTGACAATTTTGTAGGCCAGATCTTCGGACATATTCTTATGCACCATCACGCTGTTCCAAACCGAAGGAACGTCAACGTCTTGATCCACGCCTTTGTAGGTTCCGGCCGGAATTTGAGTCGGGGTGTAGTAGGGAAACTTTTCGCTCACCCTGGCCAGTTCGTCCTTGCTGAAACTCAAGATCCGGATCTGGTGCGTGGTGGCCAGGTCCATGATGGAAGACGTGGGCGGCCCTACCGACCACAGACCCACCTCGATCACTTTGTTCTTTAATGCTTCGGTATTCTCGCTGAAGGACAGGCGCTGGACCTGGAACTGGTCGTAGGTTATGCCAAGGGCCTCCAGCACCTGTTTGGACATGGTCTCGGTGCCGCTGCCCGGCGAGCCTACCGACACTTTCTTTCCTTTCAAATCAGCCATCGTTTTCACACTGCTGTCTTTCAAGGTCACGGCGTGAAAAACGTTGGGGTACATGACAAACAGGGTGCGCAGTTCGATGGCCTTCTCAAAAGGGTTTTCGCCTTTGAAAGCTTTATATACCACGTCGTTCATCAAGAGCCCCAGTTGCGCCTCGTTGCTGTCCAGCAGGCGGGCGTTTTCCACGGAAGCCCCGGTAACCTCCGCGGTTGCCTCCACCCCCGGGACGTACTTGTTGATGATCCCGGCCATGGCCCCGCCGTAAGGGTAATAAGTGCCCCCGGTGCCCCCCGTGCCGATGGACAAGCGCTGCACCTGGCCCTGGGGCTTCTGGTCCTCAGTTTTCTGGTCGGCCGGCTTCGCCCCGCACCCGGCCAGGGCCAGAATCAGCAAGCCGGCCAGCATTAAAAAAAGCACCCTTTTTCCTTTTGCCCGGATCATTCTTTTACCTCCTTTTCTTTGGTGGTCACCCAACTGTAATGTTTGCATTTTTCGGCAAATCTCCAAAACAGCTCCGTAATCATTTACCGACCGCATTTCACTCCTTGTATCCCAGCAGTCTGGAAATCTCCCGCCCCCCTTCCAGCAGCAATCTTATGCAGAAGTCCAGCTTCTCCGGAACGGCCCGGCTTTCCGGTATGCCGATCGACAAACTGGCGGCTACTTCACCGAACCGGTCAAAAATGGGAACACTGACCGCAACGAGCCCCGGGTTTAGCTCCCCCCGGCTGACGGCGTACCCCTTTTCAATGATTTCCGCTACGCGCCGGCGCAGTCTTTGTTTGTTTGTTTCCGTATTTTTTGTAACGGGCCTTAACTTTAAATTGTCAATAATTTTTTCCCTTTCCCGCTCCTTTTGAAAAGCCAGCAGGACGAGGGCGGAAGCGCCCACGTACAGCGGGGCGCGCTGGCCGATACAGACAGAAGCTTTCACCGGATGGGAAGAGTCTAAAAATTCTACGCAATGGTTTTCATGTCTAACTAACCTGATTCCCTGCTTATAGTTACACAATATGAAACAGCGTTTCATGACCTGTTACTTTTTTCCTATCACAAAATTTCTGGACAAACAATAATTTACCCCTGATTGGTCGAAATTTAATGTCCAATGGTCGATATCAGGGGTTTAGCTGCCGTCAACAATTAATTTAAAACGCAACGAACTTTCATCCGTTGCGTCTCTCCTCCTTTTTCTATCTTACCAGCAAAAGACTTAATTTCGGCACGTAGGTCACCAGCAGCAAAACGGCCAGCATAACTAAAGCAAATGGCAAGGCTCCCCATAATACCTTCTCGATCCTTTCCCTGGTAATCCCGCTCAAAATAAACAAATTCATTCCTAAAGGCGGGGTGATTAAAGCCAATTCCATATTAATGACGAAAATGACCGCAAAATGGATGGGATCAATGCCCAGCTGACGCATGATCGGCAGGAAGATCGGGGAGGTTAAAAGCAAGATGGAAGTAATATCCAAAAAACAACCCAGCACCAGCAGGATTCCGTTTACAATCAGCAAAAAAGCCACCGGGGAAAGATGTCCGGCCAAAACGGCGGCGGTAACTTTTTGGGGGACTTGCAGCATGGTCAGCACGTAACCAAACACGGTGGCGCCGCCGATAATCAACAGGATCATTGCGCTGGAGCCGGCGGATTCGCCCAGGGTTTTGATAATATCTTTCGGTTTCAGCCCTCTGTAGATCACCAGAGAACAAAGGAAGGCATAAACCACGGACATCCCCGCCGCTTCCGTGGGCGTGGCGATCCCGCCGTATATCGTCCAGGCGATCAAAACCGGCAACAACAGCACCCAAAAGGCTTTTTTCAGCGCCTGCCCCTGCTCCCGCCAGGGCGCTCTCTTTACCCTTCGCGACGCCTGATCCCGCCCAAAAACGATCATTCCGGTAAGCACCAAAGCCAGGGTCAGGATAATTCCGGGGATCACGCCGGCCAGAAAAAGCTTGCCGACCGATTGTTCGGCCACCGTCCCGTAAACGATCATCGGGATGCTGGGCGGGATCAGGATCCCCAACCCGCCCGCCACCGCGATGATCCCCAGGGTATATTTCGAGTTATAACCTCTTTTGATCATTTCCGGGGCCAGCACCGAGCCGATGGCCACGGCGGTCGCCGAACTGGAACCGGAAATCGCGGCAAAAAAGGCGCAGGCAATAACGGAAACGGTGGCCAGGCCGCCCCGGAGGTGCCCAAACAGCTTTTCCACGGCCTCAATCAGGTAATTGGTTACCCCGCCCCGCACTAAAACGTCGGCGGCCAAAATAAAAAAGGGGACGGACATCAAAGTAAAGCTGTCAACGGCCACGAACATCATCTGGGGAACGGCGGCCAACGCGTTCGGTCCCACCATCAGGTAGAGCAAAAACAACCCGGCCAGACCCAGGGAAAAAGCCACCGGCAGGCCGCTTAAAAGCAAAACGAAAAGGGTCACAACCGCCAAAAGCGTCACTGCGCGCCCACCTCACTTTTCGTCAAAATCATCCCCGGGACTCCTTTGCACCAGACAGGAAGGTCAGGTTTTCGTAAACTTTTTGACCAAAACGAAACATCATCAGCAGGCCGCCCACCGGAACGGCCAGCTGGGGGATATACATGGGAAGCCTTAAAGTAGACATGGATTTAGCGCCCACCCGGATGGACTGCTCGACCAGCCCAAAACCTTTGATCGTCAACAGCGCGCAAAAAACAATCCCCAGTATATAGGCAAAAGTCTGTAAAATCAGGCGCTGCCGCTCCTTTAGCCGGACGATCAAAATATCGATGGTGATATGTCCGTTCCGTCTCAAGAGCGCGCTTCCCCCGAGAAAAGTCGACCAGATAATCAGGTAGCGGATAATCTCCTCGAAGGCTGAAACTGAATAGTGAAAACAATATCTCAGGATCACACTAATGAAAACCAGCAAAGAGGCAACCCCCAGCGTCAACCCGGCCAACCAGATTTCCGCCGCATCCAAAAGGGTGACCAGCGAAGAAATTCTCCTGGGCAAAAGCAACCCTCCCTTGAAAGTC
Organism: Armatimonadota bacterium; assembly: GCA_023511535.1. Taxonomy (GTDB): domain Bacteria; phylum Bacillota; class Desulfotomaculia; order Desulfotomaculales; family Nap2-2B; genus JAIMBK01. Next base: position 5,448 of record JAIMBK010000042.1, on the reverse strand, counting down.
ATCATGACAACTCCCTGGAGAACAGGAATCGGGGATGAGGAATCAGTGGCAGTTCTTTTCCTGGATATGATTATTTTCAACCTTGGTACCGAGGGCGGAAGTCCTCGTGGACAACTTTTTTAAACTTTTCTAAAATGGGCGGGGCCGCCGACGTAAGCGGGAACCCTGCCTGGTTGAAAGATCGTTGATCGGTGGTAAACAACGCCGGCGCCCCGCAAATTCAGTTTATCCTATTTCAAATTCTTAACCTTGTCGATTAAGTCCTGGCCAATCACTTTTCCGTACTCGTCATACACCGCCTGCAGGGCTTTCACCCATTGGGCGTGTTCCTCCGGAGACAGTTCGTGAACCTGCATACCGCCATCCCGTAAAGTTTTTAGCGCTTTCTCTTCCTGGTCCTTCAGCTTCGCCCGGTTTTGCCTGGTGGCTTCCGCCACTGCTTCCTCCATAACCTTCTTTAAATCATCCGGCAGGGAGTTCCAAAATTGCAAATTAATGATCACCGGGTAGGCAATGGCGCTGATCCGGGCTTTGGTCATGTGCCTGGTAATTTCGTAGTATTTGTTAGGGGCGGCATAAGTAACGGTAGTGAAAGCGCCGTCCACAATTCCCTGTTCGATGGCCAGGTACAATTCGCTGGCCGGCATGGCCATCGGATTGCCTCCTAAAGCCTTCACGCTGCTTTCCAAAACAGCCGTGTGGGTCCGGATTTTTTTGCCCTTAAAATCGGAAATTTTAACAATCGGCTCTTTACTGAATAAATCAAGCGGAATGTTCGAAATGTAACCCAGGCCCTTGACGCCTTTCGGCTCGAGTTTGGCCAGCAGTTCTTTGCCTGCCTCGCTGTCTTCAAACTTGTACAGGGCTTCCTGATCGGGAAACATCATGGGCAGATCGACAACCTGGAACTGCGGTACGACGGCCGACACGTAGCCCGTGCTGGGGATGGCCATTTGAATTAACCCGTTGATTACTGCCTGGAAACCAGCTTCTTCGGAAGCATACAACTGCCCCTGGTGAAAAAGCTCGACTTTAATCCTCCCGCCGGATTTCTCTTCCACCGCTTTTTTAAAATCTTCGGCCCAAACGCCTTTACTGTGGGTGGCCGGAGACTCGTGGGCAAGTTTAATGACATAAGTTTTGTCCGCACCTTTTTTATCTTCCCCGGCGGCCGGCGCCTTTTCCCCGCCGCCGCCTGCCCCGCAACCCGCCAGAAACGCGGCAAGACCAAAAACAATCGTCACCAAAATACAGGCCGGACGGAATTTATTTTTTAACATCACCATCGCCTCCTTCAGTTTCGTTAATGTTTAAATCTGGAGTACAAATTCGGTAAGGTGAAAAAATTATCCTGACGAATGAGAAACTTACAGGCGATCACTTTTTCAGCCCTTGTTGAACCAGTTCCCTCAAAAGAGTAACAAAAGCCTGGTGGACAGTTAACGGCAAGCCGTCGGCGCCGGGCTCTACATAACCGGTAATCCCGTCAATAAAGGAGGCCGCGGCTGCTGCCCGCAGGATTCTTTCTTCTATTTCAGCATTATGGAATACGTCGATCCGCTCCAGAACAGCCGCCAGACAGGCCGCCACACCGTAGGCGCCCCAATTGGAGATTGCCGCCGTAACCAGCACATCGGTGATGGTCGCGGGAGCAATCCCGCCGCCACAACCGCAAAGACACTTGTCTCCGAAAGGAATGCTTTCTCTGATCCCTTCGCGAATCACCCCCATTCCGATTTCATTTCCGCCGTCGCCGATGCCGATGGTGGCAATCCCCCTGTGCGTCGCTTCCAGCATCAGGTAATCCACTTTCGCCATGTGTTCGGTCGTATCTGCTCCCCGGCTGGTATGAATTTTCCCCTGTTCGTTCATCCCGCCTTTTTCGATGGCGATTACCGCCGCCGGTTCATACATCGCCAGCAATTCGAGCGCCTTTTCCTTCGCCGCGGCTGCATCCGTAGGAAATCCCAAAACCGCCGCCGCATGGATGGGAGCCGTTGAGGAGGCCGCCTCAATTGCCTCCCGCGGGGAAAGCACCCTTAATCCCGCGGCCTCCGTTACCCGGCTCATCGCGGAAACAAGGTTTTCTTCAATTAAGATAAAGGGGACCGCGCCCAGGCCCCTGTGCAGGGCCCGTGCCAGCGCCGCCGCCCCGGGAGGTCCGTCGGTTTCGGCAACGGCCGGGGTAATATGCGGCCGGTCGGGCCAGCCGGTGGCGATAAAAACCACGTGTCGGGAATGAACGCGCTGCGCTAAAAGCTCCGCCGCCGCCAGGGAAAGCGGCCTGGAAGATTTTTTCCTCGCGTACGGAAAAAGAATATGGATTACGTTCCGGGAAGGAACATCCAGGGTAATCAATTGATCGACCCGCTCACCAATCCTCAGGAGACGATCCCCGGAAAGCAATTTATCTCACCTCATTTGTTTCGGTAACATTTTCACGGCGGCAGCTTAATTAACCCCGGAGGAGACGCAAGATTTTCGAACCATCCTCCCCATCCAGGTTTCTTTGTTCCCCGGCAACTCCTCCTGCTGCGCCACGGCCTCGCTATTCCACAGGCACTTCTATATCCAGCAGCGGTGCGTACTGCTGGCAGCCGAAAATATCCGGATCCCCGGGGCTGCCGCTGGGCCTGGCGCGGTAAATGGTAAATTTGATGGCATAGGCGGGATCAAAGGCCACAAAATCGGAAATTCTGCTTTCGTCGATACCGTAAAGCCGGGCGATGCTTTCTTTGCTAATTACCCCGCTGTTTTTTACCAGTTCGTAGTTTTCTTTTTCGCGGAAAATAATGTCGAAGGTTATTTTATCCACCCCGGCGTTTTTGCTCCGAATGGTCTTGGCCAGATCGACCAGTTTGACGGTTTTCACGGGAAAATCACTCCTTTTTTCCAAACAGTTTCACCGCAAAGACGAACCCGGCGACTTTTTTCTTCTCACCCTGCCCCGAAAACAGGCTTTCGCCCGCCATTCGTTTGCCGTCGCTTAAGAGCTCCGGGCAAATGGAACGGCGGCCCCCATTTTCGTTCTCTGCCGGTGTCACGAAAGTGGCATGATGGTCTGATCAGAGACTCCCTGCTTAACCCCCGGCGCAAGTTTAAATTCCGGCTTCCGTCAGATAGGTAGGAAAGAGCTCCATCGGATCATCCACCGGCACGGTATGGTTCATCGTCCAGACGTAGGCCGGGGTGGCCGGGAGAACCTCTTCGACGAGGAAAGCGGCGCTGCCGGCCGTCCCCTTGACCTCCGGCAGGCGGGCGTAGAAGATCTGCCGGGTGCCGATCATGGTGACTTCTTCGGCCGTTGCCTTGTCCGGCGCCACCCCTTCCACCACGACGCACAACTCGTGTGAGCGGATTTCTTTAATGGGCTCCAGGTCACCCATCACCCCGTTTTTGCCAAAAACGTGGTAATGCAGCTGGTAGCCGGTGTCGCCGAACCTTTCTTTCACCTGGTCCTTCGCCCATTGAATGACCCGGTCGATATTCTGAATCGTGTAGGGATCCCGGATGCCGGCAATGCCGATGTACCTTTCGCCCACCTTGCCGGCGCCTTCCAGCTTCACCCGGATTTCCTGCGCCGGAACGAATTTGGGTCCCGTAATGCGGGTGGTTTTCTCGTCGAACTGCTCGTATTTACATTCGGTCATGTCCAGCATCCCGCCGGGCACAAACTCGTAAAAGGGGTTGGCCCGCTCGTACATGGCGTGGCCGGCCACGGAAGCCACCGTGCAGCGCTGCTCCGGGTGCATGGCGGTGACCCTGACGTCTTCGTCCGTGATGGTCCCGATAATCGTTTCTTTCCCCCCGTAAGGCTCCGCGCAGAAGGAGGCGCACTCCAGCACCTTCCCCAGGTAATAGGAAAGGTTCTCGGGGAAGCCGGCGCGGATGGCCGGGGCGGCAAAAATCACGATGTCGCTGGAACGCCCGCCGATGATCACGTCCGCCCCCTGGTCCAGCAGGCGGACGTAGGGGTGGATTCCCGCCACTGCTACAATTCGATCCGTTTTGTCCAGATCCTCCAGGGTAAGTTCCGGCCGCCCGTCCAGCCCCTGGATCACTTTCCCCGCTTTAATTTTTTGCCGCAGGTAGTCCTTGCTGACTTCTGAATAAAAGTACCCCAGCTTGAACCTGGGAATCCGGTGCTTTTCGGCCAGCTCTTTAATGATCTGCACGTAGAGATCGACCCGGCTGTTCGTTCCCGTATCCCCGGCGGAGCCGATGATCATGGGCACGCCCAGCTTGCGGGAAGCCGTCAGCATGTGCTCCAAATCGTGCCTTTGCCACTGCACCGGGCTGGTGGAAATGTCCGCCCCCAGGGGCACCGGCCCGATGTCGCAGCTGCCCGAATCGGCCAGGATAAAATCCGGCTTTGTTTCCACCCCCCGGTAAAAGCTCTCGGTTTTAATCGGCGCAAAACCAAGGTGACCGTTGGGACAGAGAAAACGCAGCATCTTTTTTGGCATGTTCCCGTGCTCCTCCCCGTTTGTTCCGTGGTCCTAACAGTCAGCCGGATTTGGCTAACATGTTATTACCACTATTTTAATTTTTCTCCCCTTAATCCCGATCTCCTCCCTTCTCCGGGAAAAAAATAAAATTTTTTTTGTTCCCGGGGGGCCGTGACTGTATGAAAAATCCCCTTGACGGATTTTCCCTGCCGTGTTATGCTATTCGCCGGAAACCTGCAAGAATTGTCATAACCACTTCCGAAACCGGAGCAGCGGAACGAACCGGACAATTCCTGCCCGACGGGAAATGATGAAGGAAGAATGGCGCTTTTGAAGGAGGAAAACCCGGCTTGCTCTCACCGAACCATTCAGTCCCGCTATATCAGCAGCTGAAAGACGACCTGCGGGGAAAAATAAAAACGGGCGCGCTCAAACCAGATGAGCGCATCCCGTCGGAACGGGAGCTGTGTGAACAGTACCACGTCAGCCGGATGACGGTGCGCCAGGCGCTTGCAGAACTGGCCAACGAGGGCCTGCTCTACAGGACTCACGGCAAGGGAACCTTCGTGGCCCGGCCGCGTATCGATCAGGAACTGGTAAGGGTGACGCCCTTTGAAAGCACGTTGCGGAGCAAAGGGCTGTGCCCTGCCACGAAAATCCTCGGCCATAAAATGGTTTCCGCCGACTACGAGGTGGCCACCGCCCTGGCCGTGCCCCTGCTCAGCCCGCTGGTCAACCTGACCCTCCTGGGCCTGGGCAACGATCAGCCGGTCGCCTACTACAGCGCCTTTTTCCCCGAAGACACCGGCCACAAAATGGCGGCCGCGGCCCTGGCCCGGGCGAACCGGCAGGTTCCTTTTTCCACCTACGATCTTTACGACGACCTGCCGGAAATCAACCCGGCCCGGCTGACGCAGTCTTTTGAAGCGATCTCCGCCGGCGGCAGCCTGGCGGAACTGCTCCGGGTCCCCCCGGAAAAGCCGCTGATGCACATTACCAC
>JAIMBK010000041.1 GCA_023511535.1 Armatimonadota bacterium | reverse complement strand
CTATGGTCTCTAGTGTGGTTCTGGTCGCTTGAAGTATCTGGTAAACGTTACACATTTTAAAAGTGGGGATGCTTCAGGTTGGAAACATAAAAGTATGCTTTGCTTAAATACTATTTTCACAACCTAATTCTTACTCTGTCATTCTCACCCCCTGAAGTTTAGTCCTTGTATCTCCAGGTTTATGACGGGACAAGGTGGAGAACGGTGAAAAGCTGGTCGTACAATGCCGCCGATACGGATTATGTCAGCGGAGAGGCTCAATATCCGGTCCAATCCGGGAAAAAATACCGCGCCCACGGCGTCCACGAGGTCTGGCATAATGGGACCCACGAAAGTGCCACCACAACCACCGGCTGGATTATTCCTTAAAAAACGGGGGGGGTATTAACGCCCCCGGGATAAAGTTGCATGGATTTTATAAACGCAATTACCTCGTCGGCGGAAACGGCTCCTGTTGCCGATAATAATAAGTTCCTTTCCGACCACCACGCTTTGGTGATCCCGTTTTTATAGGTGAGGACCTGAACAGAGCTGCCCCGCACCTGGTACTCCTTCAGTTTGGCGTCTTCTTCGTCAAAGAACAAAGACTGGCTTTGCGCGCCGTTAATCGCTTCTTCGGTAAGGGTAATGATCCTGCCGGCCGCACTTTTGTATTGAAGAATCAACCGGGCATTGGCGCCACCTTCATTTTGAACGCGGACACCGGCTAAGGTCCACGTTCCGGAGTTTTCCGGAATGACCAGGGGAGTAAAAGGAAGGGCGGCACCCAATTCCGACAGGTCTTTGCGATCCGGCCTGGCAAAATCAGACTTGCTCACCCCGCCGCGACCCTCGGGAGCGATAACGGTCACCAAATTGCGGACCGGAGCTAGGTTTAAAGAAAAATCCTTCAGCACCTGGTAAGCCCGGGCTCCCACCGGTGTTTGGGAGAAACCAATCAAAAAAAGGAAAAAAACAGCCGCTGCGATCACCCAACGGCGCCACCTGCCGGGGCGCGAAGGCCTTGTTTTGCCCGCGTACAGTTCCTCTTCAATCCGCTTCCAGCCCGCTTCTTTGTTTCGGGCCGGCAATTCTTGCAAATAACTTTCCAGCGCCGCTTTAATTTTGGCATCAAGTTGATCGCGCATGAAATTTTCACCTTACTATATAGACGTTTATCTAAGCGTCAGGTTCAAGGGTTTCCCGCAGTTTTTTCCGGGCTCTAAATAAACGGGATTTTACGGTTCCGTCCGGAAGATTGAGTTGCCTGGCGATTTCCGCAATCCCCAAATCTTGAACGTAAAAAAGAAGGGTCACTTCCTTGAGTTCCTCCGGTAGAGACCGGAACGCTTCGATGAGGGATTGGGTCGTATCCCGGGCTAAAGCCGTTTCTTCGGCCGTACGTCCGGCAGCTAAATCAGCCAACGGCGGGAAAATATGCGGGTCAACCGCTATTTCCCGGGATTTCTTCCGGGCCTTATCTCTGGCCACGTTCAGGGCGATGGTAACCACCCAGCTGGAAAACTTGTCTTGATTGCGCAAAGTCCCGAACTGTTCAAACGCCCGGACAAAAGCCTCCTGGGTAGCTTCAATGGCCAGGTCTTCATCGCCGATGACGGCCAGGACTTGCCGGAAGGTGGACGCGTAAAAGGTGTTATATAGCGCTGCGGCGACATCTTTCGGCGGGGGCTGGCTGTTCACGCGGTTTCTTCGCCTTTTCATCATTGCCAGGGCCGACTCCCTTCCCGGATCAGTTCGGTTGCCCCTTCATCAGTTCCTCCGGTTTTGCCGCCCGGCCTTTGTCCGGGCGGTACAGGACGGTAAAGTCGATCTTTAGATAAACTTGCCATCACAGATCCGGCCGATTTCCCGATCGATGATATCCCCGGCAAACAGGTTTTCGCACGTTAAACAGGAATTAAACCAGGATACCGGTTGTTCTTGAGTGGGCTATTCCACGGCTTCCTCCGGAAAGAATGGCTTCTTTGGAGGGGATATTCGACAGAATTGGCAATATTTCCTGCTTTGTGTGCGCGGAGCTTCCCAAAAAATTGACAACCGGTAAGAAAAGGTGTAATATACTTAAAGTAGGAAAATATTCTGGAGGGCGCTTAAAATGAGCCAGTTATACATATCGCGGATTACCACCAAAGGGCAGGTGACGGTGCCGCTGGAGTTGAGAAAGTCTCTGAACCTTAAGGAAGGTGACTATGTTCTTTTTCAGAAAAAAGGCTCCCGCTTAGAACTTAAAAAAATGACCCCCGACTTTGCGGATTTTGCCCGGCCGATTAGAGAAAGGTTCCAGAAGGAAGGCATAACTCCCGAAGATGTCGAGGAAGCGATTAAATGGGCACGGCGGCGGGGCGGGCGGGAATGAGGATAACCGTCGATCCCAATGTCCTCGTTTCGGCCCTTGGTTGGAACGGCCCGGAAGCTGCTGTTGTCGAAATGGTTTTGGAGTCAAAACTGGAGCTCTGCCTTTCTGCCCAGATCTTAAGCGAGTTTTACCGGGTGACCCGGTACCCCAAATTCGGTTTCACAGATGAGGAAATCGACGGCTTTATCGGCAGGCTTTTGCCTTTGGTTGTTTTCGTAAATCCCGAGCAGAAGATTAAGATTATCGAAGCAGACCCGGAAGACAACAGAATTATCGAGTGTGCCGTTGCCGGAGAATCTACGCAGATCATCGCCGGCGATAAACATTTGTTGCAGATGGGGAATACGGGGGAATAAAAATATTGAAGGCGCCCGAATTTCTACAGCAACTGTTAAACAGAGAAGACTAAGGGGTATAAAGAGGTCAACGATGCCGTCATCAGGTTTTGACTGGCGCCGGCACCGTTATTTTTTTGCCGTGTGATCTTTAGGCGAATTAAGCCATGGACCCCTCGGTTACCTTTCGAGAGGGTCTCCGAAAGCCGCCAGTTCCCTTTCCCGGGGGGTATTTGAGGTGTTGAAGAACAGTGCGGCTTTCACCTTTAACAACCCAACCGGCCCATCATGCTTTTTTTGCGCGTTCCACTTCAGCCAGCCATCATGAACTCATCCAGAGTCTTTACCTTCACCGCCCGGCGGTGAAGCATTTTCAACACACTCATGTCCTGAATTGCCCGAAGCCTGTTCTCCAGGTCGCCAGGGTAACGGCCGGTAGTTTCCTCCAATATGTTACAATTAAGCTAAATTTATATTGATGTTTAATTATGTTTCTTCTTTCTTAAGAACCTTAACTAATAAATAGCCTAAAATTATACCTGCAATATGTTGGAAAGTGGAATGGCGAAGAATTAAATAGCTAAAAGCGAAATATTTCCCATATGTTGAATAATGCAACAGTGGCATAACTGTTGCATAAAAAGTCGGTAATCCAACTGATATTAGTTTAAGGCTATCTATTTTCCATTTACCTGATTACTTATATGTAGAGATAAGTTCAGGCAACCCTAAAATTATGCCAATGATAACAGGAAATAAAACTATATAAACAAGGTAAGGAAACACACGAAAGTTAGTTGTAACAGAAAATTTAAGATGTTCCTGGTAGTTAGTCCCCCAAAATATTATTAGTCCGACAAAACTAATGTAAAATAACCAGGATGGAAGGCTTACTGACCCTCTTGCATCTCGTTTTTGCTTACGCCCCGCTGTTTTGCCGTCCTACGCATAAATCAAGCAGTTACTAAGGGCTCACCATAATTGCTGGTCAGACATGATGAGGTATTGCCAGGAGAGCATCGAACTTCTGTCCAACACGACCTTGCCAGGCGCATATATCCAAAGTCGACTCATTTGTGGCAACCCGGGTGGCAACCCGGATTTGATTTATTTTTCGCATAATATCAATCTGTTACCCATTGTTGCACAATATGACCAGGATTGATATTATTTTACAGGATTTTGCCTATAGAATTTTTATAAACGGCTAAGGTCCCCGTACGTGTGGTAGAATGGACTGTCTGACAGATAAACGGTAACTACTGGTAATCATCATAAGCAGCGTGAGGAGCAATCGGGGAAGGATTTTCATCACTCACCCGGCGGCGGACTGCAGTGGTAGCGGTTGTGTTTCAGAAGAGGATATGGTATTATTGAGAAAATGGAAATTAATGTTTTCAATTGGAACAGAGGCGGTTGTAATGAGCAATAAACTTGAAAATAGGACAAGGGATCTGGACAAGCCTGTGTTGCAGCTTTGCCGGGACCTCATCAAAAAAATCGTTCCGGAATCAACGGTAATTCTATATGGTTCCCGTGCCCGGGGCGATGCCGATCCCGAATCGGATTACGATTTACTGGTTTTGGTAAAAGGTCGTGTAAACTGGCGGCTAGAAGAACGGATCCGGGAAGAGCTTTACCCCCTGGAACTGGAGGCGGGAATAACCGTCTCCCTGGTTGTTTTCAGCGAGGAAGACTGGAATGCACCCCTTTACCGGGCCATGCCGTTCAGCCGAAATGTGCGGCAGGAGGGAATAATCCTGTGAAGGAGGAAATTAAGCAACTTGGTATATACAGGCTGAGCCGCGCAAAGGAATCACTGTCTGAGACGGAGTTACTTCTCGCCGAAGGACACGTTTTGACTGCGGTAAACCGTTTATATTACGCCTGTTTTTACGCTGCTTCGGCAATCCTCCTTCTGAAGGGTTATTCCTCTCCCAAACATACCGGGGTTCGTTCACTATTTCATCAGAAGCTGGTTAAACCCGGTTTAATCAGCCTTTCTGCGGGAAAACTTTACAACAGGCTCTTCGACGCCCGGCAAAAAGCAGACTACGCCGACCTGGTCAAGTTTGAAGCAGAGGATGTGGCCGTGTGGCTTCAAGAAGCCAGATCTCTCGTGCAGGAGATAGAAGTTCTGGTTAACAGGGAGGTCAACTCATAGAACGACCCTGGTTCAAAAAGCTCACAATATCTAACAAGTTATTGTGAAGCTGGCCACCCCCATTCACCGGGTTCCCCGGAAATTAGGAAGAATCCCCAGCCGTTCCATTTCCAGCAGCTGATTTGCCTTTTCTCCGGGTCGTTGTAATCGCCTTCCGTGGCGATAAGCTCGTTTTGGCCGTCTCCGTCGAGATCTTCCAGGGTGATCGCGTAGTTTGGCCGGTCCAGGTTCGAAGATTGCCAGACCGGTTTGATCGCTCCGTTGACCAGGTCGAAAATAAACAGGTGGTTTCTGATCCGTTTGTCTTCTTCGGCAACCCAGAAAGGCTTGTGCGGGCCGAAGCTCCCTGCCTTCCAGACGATGAGGTTCAGGTCCGGGATGCCGTCGTTGTTGGCGTCGCCGATAACAAAATCGTCCACCCGCCACTCTTCGGGCGACTGCCAGATGATCCGGGATCCGGCAAAGACGGTTAATTTTCCGCCCTCCAGAGCGTAATTCTCCTCGTTGCCGTCCTCGTCCAGGTCGAAACAGAGCTTTTTGGCCGGCCCGGATTCCGGTCTTTTGCTTGCAGTGGTGAAATTCCCGGAAGAAGAAAGTTCCGCTGTCTGCCTATCCCAGTCGGTTTGCCCGCTCCAGCCGGGGCGGTTCCCTGCCGCGGCGGCCAGGCGGCCGGCTTCCCCGAGCACGCCCCTGGCAGGGGCGGGCCCCGTTTCCGGACAGTCTCCTGCCGGCAGGCACCCCGCCGAAATAGCCGCAATAAGGTAAATTACCATTGCCAGGAGCATGCAGGATTTCTTCATGGGGCGGTAAAGGCCCTGGTCCATTCCGGCGGCGGGGGCGCCTGATCGTCGGCGAGCATTTTGTGCCAGCGCTGATCGGTCAGCCGGTCGTTTAAGGGCCAGGGAAATTCGTAGTAGGAATAGACGCCGCCGACGGCGATCCGCAATTTTCCGTCCACGGGCACCGCGACGTAAATTTCGGAAATGTGGCCCGTCGCCTCTTCCAAAACCCGGCCGCCCGCGACGTCCGTGGCCACGTCGGCGATGAGCGCCGCCGGCCGGTCGTAGATTGCGGAGCGGTGGTCGATCCCTTCGTCCCGCAGGGCGTCCAGCCAGAAGTGTTCCAGTTGGACGCCGTAGGAGCGGATTAATTCGTATTCATCGTCGGTGAGTGGGGTGTTGGTCAACTCCTTCTCAGCGATGGTTTTCAGGTACAGAGCCAGTTTCTCCAGCCTTTCCAGGCTTTCCCGGTCCCGGTCGGTTAACAGCCCCCGGGCCTGCAGGCCTTCCCGGGTCATCTTCGCCAGCGCGGCCAGGCGGGCGTAAACGGGCGGGTTGGGCTCCACGTACCCGCGGTCGTCGATGTTTTCTCCCCCGCCGCCGGCTTCCGCGTAAACCGGCTTGGCGTACAAAATAGTATCGTGTTTTAATTCCGTCCAGCTGCCCAGGAAGGTATTCAGCTCTTTTCTAGCCCAAGCCGCATTGTGCATAAAAGAGGGGTATCCCGGGGGTTTTTCCGGGAGCAGGGGCAACAGGGTGTGCAGCCAGCCCCAGTAAAGGTTTTGCACCCAGGTCTCCCGGCCGAGCCCGGCCAGATAAGCTTTCATCCTGGCCAGGTTTTCCGGGTAGTTTCGGTAATCCGTCTCCCCCATTGCGTTTAAAATGGCGTAGGCCTCCGCCGAGCCCAGGGCGGCGGGAAGATCCAGACCTTTGGGCAGCATTCTCCTTTCCCCCCGGCTGTTTTCCTGCACCTCCCGGTAAACCAGCCGCTGGAAAACGGCGGCGTCAATGGTAAAGCGCTGCCCCATGAACCGGAAGCCCTTGATTTCTTTTTCCCGGTCGGGCTGGCCGGTTTCGTCAAAAACGGGGATGGAATTGACGGCCGGCGGGGGAAATTGCCGGGCGGCCTCCAGAAAGGCGGCCCATTTTTCCCGGTCGGAAACCACCGTTTGCAGGTCCGCCTGCGGCCCGTAGATCTTCGCCAGCAGGTCCGCAAATTGAACGAATGTGAGATCGTCGCTTTGGCCCACGAAAAAGGCTGTCGGTGCGTAGATTTTTTCCCACCGCCGGCGGTTTTCGTCTTCCGCCAGGGCCAGGGTGATCAGCACGGCGGACTTCGTTTCGTCTTCGCTCTTGAGACGGAAGGTCAGCCTCCCGTACCACATCATCGCTTTAAAATAGGCCTGCAGCAGATCCGATTTTTCGTAATGCCCCCGCGGGACGTATTGCGAGTAGTCTTCCAGCAGGACGAGGGAAGGATCGCCGCCGCCGGCGTTCATCACCGGGGAAGCGGTGATCCCGGCGTGTTTTTCGATCAGGGCCAGCTCCCCGGCGACTTCCTTTTTAACTTCGGACGGAACGGCAGCGCCGGGGTCCAAAAGCCTGCCGGCCACGGCAAAAAAGCCGATGTTTCTTTTCGCGGCGTTTTCCCAATCAGTTCCTTTCAGGGCGGCGGATTGCTTTTGCGCCTGCGCGAGCATGGCCCGGGTCAGTTCTTTTAATTCCGGGGCGAGCTTTTCTGTTTCGGTCACCCTGAGCAGGTGGTCGAAAAATAAGTGGTAGTTGTGGAGGAGGGAATCGGTGGTGATAAAAAGAGGGACCGGCTGGTAACGGTTCATTTCGTAGAGGGCGAAAAATTCCCGGTGGTCCCGGCCCGGGACAACGACGAAGCCGTTTTTGATCAGGAGGTTTTGAGCCGCCGCCGAAAGCCGGAACATCTCCTTGTTGGTGATGTTGCTCAGATCCGGGGCGACCGCGTACGGTTTCACGGCGGGAGTTACGTTTACCGGTGCTTCTTCGTAGGCGGCAAAATTTGCGGCCGTCGCGGCCGGCGGCGAAGCAGCCGGCGGCAGGTCGATTTTTTCCGCCTGCTCCGGCGCGGCGTTTTGCCCGGGAGTTTTCGAACAGCCGCTGAGGAGCAAGATGAAGAGGAGCAGTGTGCTGAAAAGGATAATTAATGTTCCCGGGATGATTGGCTGGTGCCGGAATTTTCCCTGGTCCGTGCCCAACCTTTTCTTTTGTTTGCTTTCGTTCACGGTTTTCCCCCTTTCTCCAGGAGCAGTGGTGATTGTTTCTCCCTGGAATATAGACGCTGGAAAGCAGATCATGGTTCCGTTTAATTGGGAAAAATTTTACCCGCCAAAGCTTGTTGAACGAATCACGGGCAGTAAAATATACGATTAGCCTGAGCACCGCCGGTAAAATATAATGATCTTGTATTTAGAACAAATTCTTTGGGTGGGGCCAATGTCTTTTGTTAACTGCAGATCTCCACCATTGGGGTCAGGATCGGATAGGATGGAAAAAGCGATTAAATCTCGAACCTCATCCGGGGCGACCTGCCCTTGCTGCGGGACGATTATGACCATGGAGGATATATTGCCTCGAAGGACGGGCGGGCCGGTTAGGGGCGGTGATGACCGCCGTGGTGGTGGACGGGCCGAACGGCAAGGAGTACCGCCTGCCGGCGGCGGAGGAGGTTCGTCTAACTGCTCACCTGGGAAGAAGGGGAGTGAAGCGGCGGCGGAGTTAATGGAACGAATCGTGGCATCCGGACAGAGGGTAATTTTACCAGCCTTTGCCTGGGCTGAAGTAGGCAGCGTATTGCGTAAAAAGGCCGGAAAAAGGCCATATCCTTCCCCCTGAAATGATCACCCCGGAAAACCAGATGGAAAACTTACAGATATACCTTTCCCTCGTCGCCGTCGACTGTAACCAGCTGACCGTCTTTGATGATCTTCAACACGCCCGGAATGTTCACCACCGCCGGAATGCCGTACTCCCGGGCCACTATAGCTCCGTGGGACACAGACCCGCCTGCCTCCATAACAATGGCACAAGCCCTCAAGAACAGGGGCGTCCAGCCGGGATCCGAGGACGGGGCGACCAGCACGTCTCCGGCCTGCAGTTTTTCCCCTTCGTTGGGATGGTAAATTGCTCTTGCCGCACCGGAGGCCTTTCCCGCTGCCACGCCCAGACCTGTCAGCGCACTGCCCGGGGTGCGGGCGGGGGGCTCCGCAAAGTGGGGGACTTCATCAATAACAAAGTCAGGTGGTGACAGAGTCTCCATTTCTTTTCTTATGGCCTTGCGCTCGGCCACCAGAACGTCCAGTCCCCTGCCGCCCCAGTCCCCTTGCAGAATGGAGAGAATTTCGCTCCAGACGCAGTGGTATACATCGGCCGGCTCGGGGAGAATCCCCTTTCCCGCCAGCCGGCGCCCGATTTCCTGGAATATTAAACGCATCGCAAATACCTGGATCTTGACCAGCACGGACTTGGCCGTTTCCCTGAGTTCAGCGCCCTTGACGGCCTGTTTTAGCGAGTTGTTAACCAATCCACGCCTGTAAAAAGGAACCCTTTGGCTTATTTCCCGCCGGGTCTGATCGGCTTTTTCTTTTTGCTGGGCCTTTATTTTGCCGAGATCGGCGGTATCCATGGTGCTCCTGACGACATTCAAGAGGTAAGAAGGATCTTCCCGCCAGCGGGGGTTGATAATATCCATTTCGTAGACTCCCCGGTGCCCGTATTCATCCAGGAAATCTCGCAGTGACTGCTTGAGGGGCGATTCCTCCGGCAGTTCTTTTTCCCACTGGAGAGGATTGAAAGGCTCGGAAGAAAAGTACCTCCGGGCGGCGGCGTCCCCCCGGGCGATTTCGGCCATTTCCATCAGGCGGTAGCCATGCTGCGCACTGGTTATGTCTCCCCTCCCTGCCATGAGAGCGTTGGCCATAGCTTTCCCTTTACCGGGAAAGTGTTTCTCCAGCGCTTTCACCAGTGGACCTATATCGCCGGCAGAGACTAAAGACATAAATACCGGAAAGAACTCTCTGTATGCGCTTTTTATCTCAGAAAGTTTATTGATTAAGTCTCTTTCTGTCAGGCTCTTGAGATCCTCTTTCAACAAGGCTTCTGTAAAAGTATTAACTTTAGCAAAAGATTTTGGCGCGGTTTTTATGGTGCTTATCCCTAAAACAATTACCTTGAGCAAGCGTACCAGTCTCTTTAATCCTTTTATTCCCCGGTAAGGACTCTTTTCGTTGATCTCTATTTCCGGCTGGAATCCCCCGGCGAATTCGTTTATTTGCCTGGGCGTAATGCCAAGAGCGTCATAATTAAGCCATTGAATAATGGACAGGTTCCAATATACCCGGCCTTGATATAACCTGGTACTCTTTATACCCGGGGGTGCTTGATAACCTGGCATGTTAACTCCGACCGCTAGATATTTTGTGAGGCTCCAGTTGAGGGTTGACTGGACCATGGGCGCGGCATCCCTCAAGTTGGCATTGGACCATATGTCCGGCTGGTTTTTAAGTTCGGCAAAAGTGTACCTGGGCAGCGCCGTCACCGGCCTGGCCTGGACCAGGGCAAAATCCTTGCCGTCAAAGACCCATTCGATGTCCTGGTGTTGTTCCCCGCAGCCAAGCGCATCAAAGACCCGCAGGATCAGCAAACCCAGTCGACGGATATTCTCATCGCTTAAAACCTGACCTGCCGGAGACCCGGCAGACTGGACAAATTCCGTCCCGCCGGTTTTCCGGGCAATGGTTTTCCCTTCTTTGCGGCCGATTCTTTTTTGGGTTATTTCAAACGCATAGTCTAAACAGTATTCATCCGGCTCAACAGCGCCGCTTACCACACTTTCGCCCAAACCGAAATTGGCGCTGATCAGCACCAGGTCTTCCCGGCCGGTGCGGGGGTCGCAGGTGAAACCGACTCCGGCGGCCTCGGCCTCCATCATTTCCATAATCACCACGGCCGGGATTACTTCGTCGTCTCTAACGTTCATTTTCCGCCGGTAAGCAACGGCCCGGGATGTCCATAAGGAGGCGTAACATCCTTTAATGGCGGACAGGATGTTATCCAGGCCCCGGACATTTAAGAAAGATTCGTGAATGCCGGCAAAGGACGCCTTGCCGGAGTCCTCGGCAGTAGCGGAAGACCGGACGGCCACCGGCTTATCCAGGATACCGATGTTTTTCAGGTTAGTTTCCAGCTCCTCCCTGATCTTTGGAGGTATCCGGGCAGCCTTGATTTTTTCTCTAATCAGGAAAAGTTTTTGCTCAGTCTCCTTCTCTCCAATGGTACCAATGGTTACACTTTGAGCGATGTCCTCTGTGGCTTCCAGGAGGCCGTTTTCTTCAATAAAACTCCGGTATGCTCCGGCCGCAAGAACACCTCCGAGGGGAACCCTGAATCCGTACCGCTCGAGCCTGCCCAGGTTCCACCCCTTCCCCCCGGCTGCCCCCACCCCCACTTGAAAAGCTTCGGGCCAACTGAAAAAGAACTTTCCGCAACTCTTTTCCATGGACATCCTCCCCCTTAAATTTTCTTCTTCAGCCGGTCTTATAAACCGACTGTTCGGTATAAAAAAATAAGAAAAAAATTAGTTCTCATTACGATTACTTATCCCTTGCAGCAATAAGGTAGTCGCCCGGCGAAACAAAGCTTTCCTGGCATCCTTATCCATAAAAAAAGAATAACGGTGCAGTCCTGCATAAAAACTGCTAATAATAAAGGTCAATTCAAATAAATTCTCATTTTTGAACTCGCCGCTGGCGACCCCCTCTGATGTAAATTTTTTGGTGTTTTCAAAGGATTTATTAATCAAAGTCAAAAGTTTTTGACCGGCTTCCGAGTCCGTTCCCACTATGTTAAAAAACTCTCTCTCAGCAGAGTGCAGCGGTCTTTCAATGCCGGCAATGAAGTCACCGTAAGCATAAAGTTTCTCGGTAGCGGATTCATATTGAGAGGATATTTTCTCCCACTGCTCCCACCATTCGGTGAAGGTTTGTTCCACCAGGTAAAGAAACAAATCTTCTTTGCTTTTGAAATGGTAGTACAAGTTGCCTTTGCTGCACCCCGCAGCGGCACATATGTCTTGAATGGAGGTGACGGCGTATCCCTTCTGGGAAAACAAGACCTTGGCTATGTCGGCTATATGCTTTTTTGTTTGCTCTCCTTCATACCTGCGTTTACTCATACATCTACTCCTTATATAACAGACTGGACGTTCGGTCTAATATTATTATAAAGAACTCTATCCCGTTTTGTAAGTGCTTTTATATTATTAATTGAGATGCAGTAAAATCAACGTTTTCAACCGAGGCGAGGGCCACCAGCTCGTCGGCGATGCCTCCGCCGTGATAAAATCTCGTCCTTTTAGCGGATCTCCACGGCTGATCGTCGTCCGAAGGGGCTTTTTCGCGAATCCGCAGGCATAACTTTCTTTTCTCCCCTTCTTTTTTATCAGAAAATTCCCAGACGGTGAAGTAATACGGCCAGTAATTGAGTTCTCCAATGATATGGGCGTCCGTGATAACTTCGTATTCTATTACGCGGCTCTCCGCATCGCCGTCTTTAAGTGCCTCAATATTACGGACGAAGTACATTCTTTTGTCTTCTGCCATATCAAGATCCCCTTCGGTAACCTGAATCAGTCAGGGAAAATATGTTTTTGATAAAAAAATCAAAAAACCGCAGTGCCCTTTCTCTATGTTTATTTTCCCCTCTTGATCTCAAACCAGTTAATTCTCCCGCAAATTTCGCACTTTCCAATTCCATGCGGGTCACCGTAGTTTTGCGCGGTGAGCCTTACTAAGACCTCTGACGGCTCTCCTGTCCCTTTGTGGGTACATGTTATAGTCGGGGGAGCTTCATAAAAAATCCCACGGTAGATCCAATCTCTGAGGTCCCTGCTGCAGTCGAAGTCTTCAACAATCGGGCTCGTAAATACCCATTCAGGCGGTACTTTTTTAAGCCCTGGTTTGTAAAAATTCTCCCACTCCTGCGTGTTATAACCCTCTTCTTGTTTATAGCGTGGGCTGGCCGATGTATTTCAGCAACATTCGGCCGAGCGGGGTGAGCTCATACCCTGATGCCTTAAGCATCCCAGTTTTATCGTCGAATTGTGGTAATTCGCCTTTGCGAGGGCGGGTGAACCGCGGTCGCAGAAGACCCAATTCCACCAGACGTGCCTTGTAGCTGTCCTGAATGAAAGCCGCTTCTAACTCTTCCTCCGAAGAACCAAGCGTAGCAGCCCTGGGGCTGAGGACGTCTTTATGCCGGTCCATGAAGGTATGATCACCGATCTCCAAGCGACCGTACATGATCAGGAACAGCACTTCTATGTCATTGAGGCTGCCGAGAATTGAGAGAACCTTTTTAAATCGGATGTACTCCGCATCGTCCTTTGAGATTCCGTTTGCGACAAGATTGGCGATGTACTCAAGTCTTTCTTCGCTCAATGCCCGCGCAACCTGATAAAAGCCGTCCTCTAACAAGTCGATGAACTCGGGTTTGCGAAATTCCTTCTCTATTCGTTCCCGGTCAAGTTCTTTGACCCTTTCCTCCAGCTTCTCAAGGAACCGCTGGATACGATCAAGGCGCTGGTTGGGGATCAGTGTGCTAACAACTTCAGCCACTATCGGACCAATATAGGGAATTGCGCCCAGCACTCCTTTAGAAAATGCCACGGCGAGGTCAGTCTTGTTTGGTTGGAGTTTCATTCTTCTTTCCACCTCTAATTTTTCTTTTTTGTGCCCAATCTTTTGCGTAAAGGAAAACCCTTTTTGCCGAGGGGACTACCCTCTTTTCAGATGGCGCAAAGTTGAAGAGGTTCCGGCGGCGTTTTGATACAAGACGCCTCGATTTCATCAGGTCCTTTGATAGCGTACATTCTCCACCCGCTTTCTTTTTCCTTCCAAAATATCTCACTCGTGACACACGTTTTCGCTGAACGCAGTTATGAATTCCCTTCATGCAATTGTTATTCGCCGCGGGCGAGGCGCCGCGGCTCTTTTCTCACAGCGGCCGGTAGGCCGCGGCAGCGCCGCCGCGCCTGGTAGAGGTCCGCAGTCCACCGCCCTCCACTTTTCTCTGCCACTTTTTCGTATAAGGCAGGCCGCCGCCCGGGCCGATTTTGCCCGCAACGCCGGAGCCTGGCTGATCCCTGTATCCTACTCCTCTCTTCTGGCGGTTCGCGGGCTTAGCTTTTCGGAGCGCGGGGCACTTTGTGCGCCGCGCGCCGCGCTTCCGCCGCTCTGCTCACCTGTCGCTCTAACTGGCGGAGCAGCGGCCGCTTTTCCCTCGCTCCGGGCGTCCCGCCGCTGGCTACAATCGGCACCATCCCACGGAAAAAAACTGGCGCCGCCGCCAATAAAGTAAATTTGCCCGCCGGTGCCGCAGTGATAAATAATCCCCGTCGGCCAGCGTTAAGGGTCTTCGGCCTCCAGCCTCCGATTTTTGCTTCGCGGAAATGGGCTCCACCCTCCCCTGACAGCGGCCGGCGGGACGCCTTCCGGCAGCTTCAGGCGGGCGGGCAGAAAAGTACAGCCAAAAGAAAAGCAGTTAAGGGGAAAGGAAAGCGGTCGCGGTCGGCGTAAAAATACTGCCGGCGCCGCCGTATCGGTTCCTACGGTCTGCCCAATGGCAGGGATCTCTGTCGTTCTTGCACAGGCGGGGGCCGCGTCAGGTTGCTGCCGAGCGGGCGAGAACCCCCTCCCGCAACCGACTTAAGGATACAAAAAATGCCCAAAATTCAAGGCTTCCGGGATTTTGACCAATTTTGATTTTTCACGGTCGTATTTTGCGCAGGATGGATCTTAAAACCCTGTTTTCTCGGCAGGGGTTATGTTTCCAGTGAAATAATCTTCCTCGGATTTAGAACTTTTTCATAGTGCTTTTTGTTGTTGGTCAGCACCGTTAACCCGTGGTACTGCGCCGTACAGGCAATTATTAGATCCAAATCGCCGATCAATAACCCTTTCTTTCTTAATTCCGCCCTTTGCCGGCCAAAAGCCCGGGCAACTGGTTTTGTAACGTTAAGAATGGAAAGCCCGGTTAGAAAATCATTCAAAGACGCCTCTTTTTCTTTTGGGTCGGTGCTCCTGAACACTCCTTCGTAGAGTTCGGCCACGCTGATTACGCTGATGGCCAATCCTTTTTGCCTGTACCGTTTCACGTTATCGACAAAAGGTTCCTTCCCGCGCAGGTAATAAACCGCCCAGTCGGTATCCAGCAGGTACCTCGCCTTTACCATTCGGCCCCGGTCCTCTCCGTATTCCTGGCCCGGTGCTCGTAGATGTCCTTAAGAAAACTTTCGGCATCAAAATCGCTCCACGCTCCGGCCGAACGCGCAAACGCTTCGTTTCTTTCGCCGGGGGAGTCTTCTTCAGCATCCAAAAGCAGTCTCAGTTTTTCCCGCTCCTCCCGGGAAAGCTTTTTAATTTCGGCAAATATATTATCCACAGCCATTTATATTTCTCCCTTCATAAAACAATTGCTTATCTCAATGATACAATATAAGGTCAATGGATGCAATCCAGCTGATTGCATTGGAGGTTTTCTTCTTTTCTCCGGCGAACCCGCCTCCGGTGCCGCCGAATCGGAGGCAGTTGGATTACTGAAAAATGCTGTCACAATATACCATTAGCATTAAGCCCCGCCGGTAAAGTATAATGATCTTGCATCTAGAACAAACGTTCTTTGGGTGGGGCCAATGTCTTTTGTTCATTTGCGCGTGCACTCTCAATACAGCTTTTTAGACGGCCTGGCCCGGCCGGCCGCTCTCCTGGCCAGGGCGAAGGAGCTGGGGATGCCGGCGGTGGCGCTGACGGATCACATGGGGTTGTACGGGGCGGTGGAATTTTTTCGCTGCGGGCGGGAGCTGGGGGTAAAGCCGATTCTCGGCTGCGAGCTGTCCTTTTGCCGGGAGCAAGACCGTCCATCCGGCCGGGAACATCACCTGGTGGTGCTGGTTCGGGACGCTTTCGGATACGAAAATTTGTGCCGGATGCTGAGCGCCGCCCACCTGGAAAGTGCCCCCTCTCCCCCGCGGGTGGATTGGCCGATCCTGGCCGGACACGCCCGCGGACTGATTGCCTTGAGCGGCTGCCGGCGGGGGGAGATCCCGGCCCTGCTTCTTTCCGGGGAGTACCGGCGGGCAAAAGAAGCGGCCCGGCAGTACCGGGATCTTTTCGGCCCGGACGGTTTTTACCTGGAGCTGCAGGACCACGGCCTGCCGGAAGAGAAAAGGTGCAACCGGCTGCTTGTGGAGCTGGCGGAGTCCCTTTCCATCCCCCTTGTGGCGACCAATAACGTTCATTACCTGGAGCCGGCGGATGGCCTTTGTCAGCATGAACAGCCACTACCACGGGCAGGCGGTGATTAACGGGCGGATGATTAAGGAGATCTTGCGGCGCCTGGGACAGCCGGTGCGGTGATTGGGTAACAAAACCATGGCAACAACAGAAAACGAAAATGGGCGGCCCGCTGTTTGATTTGCCAGGAGCGTTGGCGCGACGGCAAACGAACGGCGGGCGAAAGCCTATTTTTAGGATAGACAAAAATCGGGAAGGTATGATCATGTCGGTTGCCAGCGATTGCCGGCGCTGCCCCCTGGCCTAAACCAGGCAGCACATCGTTTGGGGGGGAAGGAAACCCCGAAGCTTCCCTGATGCTGGTGGGAGAGGCTCCCGGGGCCAAAGAGGACGAATCCGGGCGCCCTTTTGTGGACCCGGCCGGAAGGATCCTGGACAAGGTTCTGGCCGGCGCCGGGGTGAAACGGGATGATGTTTACATAACATCGGTGGTTAAGTGCCGGCCGCCGGAAAACAGGATGCCCCACAAGGAGGAAATCACCGCCTGCTCCCCCTACCTGGAGGAGCAGGTCCGCCGGGTCCGCCCCCGGGTCATCGTCTGTCTGGGGTCTTTGGCCGCCCGCACCCTGCTCGGTCCGGAGGTAAAAGTCAGCAAGGTGCGCGGGCGGTGGTTTGAGCGAAGCGGCATGAAAATACTGCCCACTTTCCACCCGGCGGCAATTTTTCGGGGGCGGGAAAAGCTGGAACTGTTGCAACAGGATATAGAAAAGGCGGCCCGGGAGATATCTTAGCTCCTGCCCGGATCAGCACAGGTTTTAGAGCACACCCAGTTCCCGCAAGGGAGAAATGATGGAAGGAAGAGGATCTTGCCACAACCAGGCGCTTTTCAGCCAGAAGCCGGGGAAAGCTTCAGAACGAAAGACGCCCTGCATGTCCGGTGTTTCCAAGTGATAGCGGCCGTCTGCGCCGAGGCGGAAAAATTCAGCCTGCCGGCGGTCCGGGTCAATCAGCCAGTATTCCCTTACCCCGGCGGCTTCGTATTCGCCGTACTTGATTTTTCGGTCGCGGATATAGCTCTCGGGCGAGAGGATTTCCACGATTACGTCCGGGGAGCCGTCGAAATAAGTTTCTTTTAACCAGGACAGCCGTTCCGAGCGGACAAAAATTATGTCCGGCTCCCGGCCGCGGCGTAAATGCTCCGGCAGGCGAACCAGGAAAGGAGCGTCTAAAACCAGGCCGGACTGGTGGTGGCGGGCAAATTCGCCCATTACCCCGGCTAAAAACATTTTGATTTTTTGGTGGCGTAAAGAAGCCGGCGTCAAAATAATTACCTCCCCGTCCACCCATTCCGCCCAGGTATCCTCGTCGCACCAGGTTAAAAACTCTTCGAAGCTCAACTTGCCTGGCGGCTGGGGCCGGGAGGCCATGTATTCAGCGAGCGCTTCCCGCAGATCTTTCACCGTACCGGCACCCCCCTTCACTATTATATCCTTCATTGCCTGGCGGGCGCAATATTTTTATGTTTTTGCAAGGTAACTCCCATTTCGCTGTCTGGCTCGTGATCTTGCTGGGGGCTTTAGACTGGCTGTCGCCTGAAACTTTCGGGCGGATTTGCTACTATATCCCTTTGACCGGAACCACCTTGATCCATGATAAATTTTTGCCCCTAATGGATAATCGCTCTTTTGGAAGAGATCTCGCTTACGGGTTAAACCGATGGATGGGGTTATAACAAATAAACTGAACCCAAATAATAACTATTGACAGAATAATAGATATTTTAAGCTTTAATTGTTATATTTTGTTTGGTTAATATCTTCTTTAATACGATAATAACTTTTGTTTAGTGGGTGGTGTCGTCAAAATTACTGTGTTTAGTTTCCAAAATCTTTTTTAATCTATCTGTTAGCACTTCAACCTTTTTACAAACTTCGTCGACTTTTTCTGGTTTTGATAAAACGACATAATCCACATTATTGGCAAAATCCCAAAATTCTTGACCCTGTTCATTTAAAAGCAATGATGCTTCCTTCAATTGGTTATCATCTAATGTTTGTTCTTGAATAGCATCCAATAATTTTAGAATTTGGTCAGTAAGTTCGTTTTTAATACTAACGAAATCAGTTTTTTGGTTAAATTCCAGTTGGCCAAATAACCATGGTATAATTTTGCTGGGGTTTGCTGATTTAGCCCCTTCGATAAAAGATATTTTTTGTTCCGGTGAAGAAATTTGCAAACCATTATTTATAGAAGAAGCTACAATATGAAGAACTCTACTTAACACAAGAGCGTCTCGTGCAATTTGTTGTCCTCTAAGTATCTGCTCTTGTTCAACATTATCAATAGTGTTAACCAAGAAAAACGCATTAAAAAAAATAGAAAATATTAGCAAAAAGGGAATAGCGTAAGCCACAATTTGTTTTTTCACTCTACACACCTCTTTTACCAAAATTGATTTTGCAAAGAATGGCCTGTGGTTTTAGCCAGCCACAGGCCATGTTCATTAAACAACAAATGCTGAAAAAAGGTGGCTATCTTAATTATACCAAATATTCATGGAAGCGTCATAATCGAAATACTCCCGATAGTTTCCGACTACATCATACCATAACCTTCCATACACTGAACTTTCATAGTAACCATACTCGTTCTTTTCAGCATTTCCTAAATGATACACGTGTTCACTTAAAATACCTTCGTCGTCGTTTCCTTTTTCATACGCATAAGCGTCTTTTAACATCCATGTGTAGGTGACTTCGTGCGGATTTCCAAAACCATCTGGATTAATTTCTGTAGTGCTTGTTCTAACTGGAATAGAAATCTTCTGACCGCTCACAGTGAAAGCAACTGTAAAAGATGTCGAACCATCGGCCGACGGATTTACTGGTTGAAATGTTGATCCTGAAGAGGCCGACTTTTGCATATATGCTTCGTAAACGTTAATTCTTATAATTGTATTTCCTTGGCTCACCTTGTATCTCCAGGTTTATGACGGAATCTGATGGAGGAACTTTTTGCCGTCAATACCCTGGACGAAGCCCGGAAGATCGTTCGTGCTTCGTCCTGAGGGAGCCAAAGCGCATAAGACCGCCAGTTAAATTGCCGGAACATTTCCGGCGGCATTCCCCACAGGCGGGAACACCGGCTTTTTTACCAGAAAAAAGCCCTCCTGCCTCTTGTCCTTTTGTTGATTTATCCGCCGGGTTCCCCGGAAATTTGGAAAAATCCCCATCCTTCCCCAGGAAGGTATTCAGCTCTTTTCTGGCCCAGGCCGCATTCGGACTTTTCGTAATGCCCCCGCGGGACGTATTGCGAATTCCCTTGCTGCGGGACGATTATGACCATGGAGGATATACGCCCCGAAGGACGGGCGGGCCGGTTAGGGGCGGTGATGATTTCGGCCATTTCCATCAGGCGGTAGCCGTGCTGCGCAGTGGTTATGTCTCCCCTCCCTGCCATGAGAGCGTTGGCCATAGCTTTCCCTTCACCGCCTCAGCGTTGACGTCAGCCCCGTTTCATATTGACAGTATCCGGATGGCCGCGGCAATTGCAATTTTTTCCGGGGACATTTATAATAATAGTCAAGACAAATGAAATTTTGAAGAGAGGGTGATCTGCAGTGCTGGAAACGGCGGTTGCCCGCGAACCGTCCACCCGAAAGAATTTAACTTACGCTGATTATTTAAAAATTGACGACGGGCGGCGCTACGAACTGCTGGAGGGGGAACTGGCCTTGACACCTTCGCCGGGATTTTCGCACCAGTACATTGCGGCCAATATCGAAGCGCTTTTGCGTGCTTACGTGGAAAAGAACGATCTGGGTCTCGTTTTATTTGCACCTTTTGACGTCGTGCCGGCCGACGACGTAGTATTGCAGCCGGACGTGCTCTACCTCTCCCGGGAACGTTTTTCCCTGCTTACGGAAGACTGCCTGAAAGGAATGCCCGATCTGGTGGTGGAAGTGCTCTCGCCCACCTCGGGACGCCGTGACCGGCTGCGGAAAAGCAGGCTGTACCTGCGCTACGGGGCTAGGGAGTACTGGGTGGTGGATCCCGCTGCCGAAACGGTGGAGGTGTTCAGCGCCGGTGAAAAAGGCTGGCTGCTGGCCGGGGTATACGGGCCGGAGGATTCCCTCGCCTCGCCCCTGCTTCCCGAATTCAACGCTCCGGGGGCGGAAATTTTCCGCCGTCCGCAGGGGCTTGAGCTGTAAAGGTAGGAAGCGCAGGAGGAGTTGGTTCGCATCGGTTCCAAGTTTTTGGAAAAGAATGGCTTGAAGGTCATACTTGTTGAGTATACAATACGCCCAATAGCAGAATAAATTTAAAAGAAAACGTTGCCCCTGACGCGCGCCGTCAGGGGCCAAAGAACCCTGATTCTTTCGGCAAAACCCTTTTTTCAATAAAGATGGACTATTCAACCCCGTTAACCACGGACAACGGCTTCTGGCCCTGAATTACGCGGATACAATTGGCCAGGGCGTAATCCAGCATGCGGTTTAAAGCCTGGGTAGTAATCCCACCTAAATGAGGGGTAAGTAGAAGACGGTCAAGTGTTTCCTCCGGCAGGTGCAAAAGAGGGTGATCTGCCGGTAATGGCTCACTTTCAAATGTGTCCAGCGCCGCACCGCCTAAGTGTCCCTGCGCAAGGACCTCCGCCAGAGCCGAATCATCCACGATCCCGCCCCGGGCGGTATTAATCAAGATAGCACCGGGCTTCATCATTTTCAATTCGCGCAACCCGATTAAACCTCTGGTTTGTTCAGTCAACGGCACACAGATGATAACAACATCACTGCTGGTCAGCAGTTCCTGAAAAGTGCGGAAAGTAACTCCGAGTTGCTTCTCCTCCTCTGGCGTTTTACGGTTACGGTTATAATAACTAATCTCGGCCCCCAGAACTCTTCCTAATTGCGCTAACTTAGCTCCAATCCGCCCCAACCCGATGATCCCCCAGCGGCTTCCGCTGATCTCCGACATCCCGCGGTCGAAAAGTCTTTCCCGGCACGCCTGGTATTTGCCGGCCTTTGTCTCCCTGTCGGCATAAATAAGTCCCCGCCGGAGGACAATTATTGCGGCCAAAGCCAGTTCAGCTACCGCCGAGGTATTTAACCCGGGCGTGTTTGCAACAGGGATTCCGGCGCGGGTGGCCGCTTCGATATCAATTTTGTCGTAACCGGCGCCAATGGTTTGGATTAGTTTCAAATTAGGCAGGCTATTGATCACTTTCTCTGGTATGAGTGGGTAGGGAGCCGGGCATAACAGGCAGGTGGCTTCTGCGGCTGCAGCAATAATTTGATCAGGTTCATAGTCTAACGAAAAAGCAAGATCATTCTTAAAAGCTTCCAAAGTTGCCATGGTTGCAGGATCCCGAAAATAAATCCTGGGCATCAAACTTAATATCCTGGCCATTTGAATTACTCCTCCTCCAGGGAAATTGTTTTCTGGCGGGTCTCCCGGCGGCCCGGAGCCGGCGGCTGGGCAGGCGGCGGTCCGGCGGCGGGCGCGTCCCCCGGGGTGCCGCGGACCAGAGAGGAAGATTCGATCCGCTGCCCAGCAGGGCGCTGCTGTTGGGTGACTGAAAGATGCCGTTGCCGAACCCTAACAGCACCAAAGGCCGGACGATCTCCGGCCAGGTGCTGGCGGGGGTCAGGCGGCTCAGAAGAAACAGCGCCAGCGCCGAGGCAATCAACAGGTAGATCGAGGGAGCCAGGCCGCAAAATGCCGATCCGGCGGCAAAGATCAAGGTATATTTTCCGGAACCCGTACATATCCCCCAGCCGGCCGAAGGTGAGCAGGAGGGTGGAAATCACCAGCAGGTAGGCCATGAGCACCCACTCGGCCACGGGCATGCGCGCCTGAAAATGGGCACCGATGAACGGTACGGCGAGATTGCTGGCGTTTAAGGCCGTGAAAAAAGTTCCCGCGCCCGACGGCGCCCCAATAATTGCCATTTGTTGGATCCGGACATGTTTTCTTCCTCTCTCTATTTCCTATCCCCTATTTTAATCTTGTCTTTTAATATTTCAATTCTTAAATTATTTTTTCCTGCCGCTGTTTTAAAAACTTACTGGTGGAGGCATTGGAAATCATAGACCATCCGGGAAATCTCCGCGATGCGGGCGAATCCTTTATCTACGTCCGTTTCCCCCCGGGAAAGAACCACCAGGATGTACGGGCGCCGGGTAAACACGATCCCCGCGTCGTTGGCCACGCCCCAGACGTCCCCTTCTTTGTGGGCCACTTTGACCTCCGGCGGCAGCTTTCCGGGCAGGCCAACGTGGTAAATGGGGTTGGCCAGATCGTCCAAAAGGCGTTCCCCCTGGGCGGGGTATTTCCGGCTGAATTCCCATACTGCTTTCATGTACCGGCCCAGATCCCGGGCGGTGGTAATATTCTCCCCGCCGGGGAAAACGGTTTCTCCGCCCAGGTCGCGCATAAACCGGGCAAGGTTGTCTTTCCCCAGGTGGCGCACCAGCATCCGGTAGGCGATATTGTCGCTGATGGTAATGGCCAGGTTGGCCAGCACCCGCAGCGAATACGTATCCCCGTCCCGGGCGGCAAACTGCAGGATGCCTGCTCCGCCCTGATAATCGCGGGCGCTGTCGTAGGCCACCCGGTCGTCCCAGCGTAGTTTGCCTTGAGCGATAAGGTGGTTCAGGTAAAGGACCGCGGGCACCTTCACCGTGCTGGCGGCGGTGATGGGCTCGTCCCCGTTCAGGTCAAACTCCGCCCCGGAGGTGAGGTCTTGAAAGTAAATACCGTAAACCCCCGGCTGAGCGGCCACGTACTCCTGCAATTGCTGCTGCAGGGGCCGGTAGTCCGGCTTTTGCGCGAAAACCGGTTCCCCGGTGTTCCACCCTCCGGGCGTTTTCGCCGGGAAGGCAACAGAGCCCCCCGGAACTCCGGGCATATCTGCGGGGCCGCCCTGCCGGCCGCTGCCGGCGCCCCCCAGCAGCAAAGGCACAATGACGAAGAGGATGATAATTGTTTTGACGAGCAAAAAACGTTGCCTGTTCAACAAGGTATTCCTCCTTTTCCGGGCAAAAATAAATCCGGCGCGAACCGGACTTTATAACCCTTGTTTTAGATAACTTCTTAATTAGTTTACCGGAAAACATGTTCGTGAGGCAATGATCAATTCCTGGAAGGGGCCGGCTGACTCTTTATGAATATGTTCGGCTCCAAAGAGGGAAGGAAGAAATGGCGCTTACCGGTTGGCGACGGCAGGTAGATTTTGAACGCCTGCAACTATGAAATTTCCGCCCGCCCGGCGGTTTTTGGGGCAGTTTTTGGCGCGCCCGCCAGCTGAATCAGGATCACCCCGCCCAAAATCAGGCCGCCGCCGGCCACCTGCCAGGCAGTGAGCCGCTCGGCCAGCAAGAGGTAAGCCAGCAGACCGGCCAGCACCGGCTCCAGGGTGCTGGTCAAATTTGCCTTCACCGCGCTCAAGTACTGCAGCCCTTTAATGTAGAGGCCAAAGGGGATTATCGAAGAGAAAATGGCTACGTAAATAAAGAAAAGCCATTCTTCCGGGCCGTACCGCAGGAAAGTGAGCCAGGGCAGGCGGTAAAGGCAAAAAAGGATACTGCCGCACCCGAAGCCCCAGAGCAGAATGGTCCAGGGAGAATAGACGGCAAGCCACCTTTTGCCGTAAATAGTATAAAAAGCGAGGGCAAGAGCGGAAGCCAGACCGGAGGCGAGACCCGCCGGGCTTACCGCCAGGCCGCCGCCGGGGGTGCCCTTGACCATGAGAAAACCGCCCAGAACGGAGCAGGCCAGCGCCAGGCCGTTTGCGGCGGTTAATTTTTCTATTTTCACCACCAGCCCGTAGCCCATGATCAGCACGGGCGCCAGGTACTGCAGGAAAATGGCCGTGGCCACATTGGTCCGGCTGATGGCCAGCAGGTAGGTGATCTGCACGGCGGTCAGGCCGAAAATGCCCAAAACGGTCAGAGGCAGGTAGTGCGCTCGCGCCACCCGGAACAGGGGGCGCCGTAAAAAGGCCAGGTAGGCGGCCAAAAACAAAAAAGAGAGGAAAAGGCGGACCTGGGCCAGGTCGACGGGGTTAACCTGGTGGTTGAACAAGAATTTAGCGACATTGCCGGCCAGTCCCCACATTAATGCCGCCCCGGCTACGCACAAAAAACCTTTCCATTGTCCCTGCAATTGGCCATGGTTATTGAAAAATTTTTTCGCTTCCATCTCCCCCTGTCAGTCTTTTAAATTCGGCAGGGAAAAAGTTTTCCCTGTTTTTCAAAAGCAGTATTTTTCCTTCCCCTGCTTTCATATACTTGATCAAAACGGTCTGTATATCTATACTTTTGCGATCCGGCACTTTCTGATGAGGTAATTCGTTGTTTGGCTGCCGGCTTTTTAAAAGTGATAATAATTTGAGGGGGCGAGGGCGGTGGTGAAAATATCCGACCTGCGTATGCGGGAAGTGATTAACCTTGCCGACGGGCGCAGGCTGGGACCAATCAAAGACATCGACATCGATCTGGAGCAGGGCCGGATCAGCGCCATTATTTTGCCCGGGGCAGGCAAATTTTTTTCTTTTTTCGGACGCGAGGAAGAAATCGTGGTGCCCTGGGAAAAAATTAAAAGAATCGGCGTGGACGTCATCCTCGTAGATCTCCGGGACATTGCCGGTTTCAACCCGTGAGCCTTCGTCCGCGCTGCCGGCGGACAGGTCCTGGGCGCTTAAAACCGCCAATTTTTCCTGATAACAAAGAGAAATGGTACGCCCGTTCTTTAAGCTTTGGGGGTGTAATGAACAACGGGAGTACCATTTTTTTAATCTGGAGCAATAACCTGCTCGTGAACGCGAGAGGGAGCCAGCCGTCCCTATTTGCTGTTCCGGCACTATTTTCCGTGCCTGTCCATCCGGCAGGGCATTTTGCTTAACTAGCAAGATATAGTATAATAGTCTTGGAAGCTATACTATATATTTTAACTTTTAATGTTTTTTCTTTTTTTGACATCTCCACTCCAACCTTTTTTTGTCGAATAAGGTAGTAAGGGTATCTTTCACTCCGTAAGTTTAGTTTGTACTTTTGGGTGCATGCTTTTAATCTTAATCTCTGGTCCTTATGTACCCGGCCTTGGCGTAATTTGCCGCCCGTTCTCCGGATGCCGGTAAAAATCGGTTTTTAAAGGTTGATCACGATGCGCTGCCCCTTTTGCAGGCATGAAGATACGAAAGTGCTGGATTCCCGCCCGGCCGAGGAAGGCTGCGTGATTCGCCGCCGGCGGGAATGTACCCGGTGCGGACGGCGTTTTACCACCTACGAACGCATCGACGAAGCCCCGCTGATGGTGGTAAAAAAGGACGGCCGCCGCGAGCCCTTCGACCGGGGTAAGCTGCTGACCGGCCTCACCCTGGCCTGCCGGAAGCGGCCCGTTGCCGCTGCCCGCATCCACGAGCTGGCGGACGAGGTGGAAAGGGAGCTGCGCGCCCGGGCGGAGCTGGAAGTGGCCAGCCGGGATATCGGCGAGCTGGTCATCGAAAAACTGCGCGCCCTGGACGAAGTGGCCTACGTTCGCTTTGCCTCGGTTTACCGGGAGTTTAAAGACGTCCACGGTTTCGTGCGGGAGATCGAAAAATTGCTCAACCACTCATAAAGAAAGAAAATCTGAAATTCGCCGGTTGAATTCCTGCTTAACCTGACGTCTGACGGCTATTTTCCAATCTATAAAAGTAAATATTTATTCCCTCATCCCTAATCCCTAACCCCTGTTTTTAAGGAGGCGCTGGTTTTGTTTAAAGTAATCCGCAAACGGGACGGCCGGGAAGTGCCCTTTGACGAAACGAAAATCACCGACGCCATTTTCAAGGCAGCCCGTGCCGTGGGCGGCGAGGACCGCCAGACGGCCCTGGAATTGACCATCGAAGTGCTGAAAATGCTGAAAACTCGCTACAACGGGCAGGTCTTCGGCGTAGAGGACGTGCAGGACATTGTTGAAAAAGTGTTGATCGAAGCCGGCCATGCCCGGACGGCCAAAGCCTACATTCTGTACCGGGACCGGCGCACCCGCATCCGAGAGGCCAAAGGCGAGCTGATGGACGTGGTGGAGGAAATCATTAAAGAAACCGACCGGGAAAACGCCAACGTGGGCAACTCCCCTTCGGCCAAAATGCTCCAGATTGCCAGCGCGGCCAGCAGCCGGTACTACCTCACCCGCCTTCTGGACGACAATTTTTCGGCTGCGCATAACCGGGGGGACATTCACATTCACGACCTGAGCTGGTACGGAAAAACCTTAAACTGCCTCCAACTGCCGTTGGACAGGCTGCTCTCCGAGGGGTTCAACAACGGCCACGGGTACATCCGGCCCCCGAAACGGCCCAACTCAGCCACCGCCTTAGCGGCTATCATCCTGCAGAGTTCGCAAAACGACATGTTCGGCGGCCAGTCTTTTCCCTTCTTCGACAGGCAGATGGCGCCTTTTGTGGAAAGCGCCGACGAAAACGATGTCTTCCAGGCAATGGAAGCGCTGGTCTACAACCTTAATTCCATGCACTCTTTACGGGCCAGCGAACGGATCTGGGTGATGGATAAGCAGCAGGGCCGTTTAAGCACGATGTCGATGGAAGAATTCCACCGGGTGTTTGAACCTGGCCGCTACGCCGCCTTTAGCTTAAATTACCGCACCGGAAAAATGGAATTAAAGGATATCCTCAATTCATATAAACACTTGAACATAAACAGAATTTTACAGGTGAAGCTAAAATCCGGTCAAAAGGTGGAGGTTACCGACAATCATTCAATGCTGACGGTGGCCGACGATGGAGAGATTACTGCTTCCCCCCCTGAAAAATTGACCAGGGCCTTGACGCCGGCCCGCTGGTCCGGAGATGAGGGGAAAAATCATGTCTACGATTTGGGGAAATACCCGGTTTCCTATAAATTTCCATTGGATAGCCTTGTTTTGGACGAGAACCTGGCCCGTTTCTTCGGATTCTACGTGGCGGAAGGTTCGGTCAATGGCTCATTCATTGACCTGGCCCTGTTTAATCAAAAATTAGAGGGAATTGTTGACGAGCTGCTGAAAAAAATACACCCCGGTTTTTCCACCCGCATTCGTTTCGATCGACAGGGCAAAAGAAGAGATTTAAGGTGCCGGGTGGGGAAAAGATTTGCCGCCTTTGTTGCTGACCTTTGCGGCCGGGGCGCCCACCAGAAAAAAGTTCCCACGGAAGTATTTTTTGCCCGGGACAGCGTAGTCAGAGCGTTTCTGGACGGATATTTAAGCGGGGATGGGACAGTGGCCGGCAACCGCGTGACGGCCACGACAGTTTCGCGAGAGTTAAGGGACGGCATTTATCTTTTGTTGACCCGCCTCGGCCTGGCTTCCTCCCTGAGTCAATATCTTCCGTTAAGCCAGTTTGCCACCTCACACGAGCAGTATAAAATTGCGGTAGGCGGGTATTACGCCACGGCGCTTAATTTGTCGGGCGAGAAAGGAGAAAGCCTGTCCGATCTTTACCGGGTAACGACGGAACAGACTCCTTACGACTACGAGTACTTACGTCCCTTGATTGCGAAAGTTTACGGCGTTTACAGCCGCAATGCCCGTCAATACCGGATTAAGCCTTTATACATCGAGGAGTTGGCGACCGATCTGAAAGCCCGGCTGCTGAATCCTGAGGAGGAAGCGTTTATTAAACAACTGGCGACGGAAGAATTCTGGCTGAAAGAAATCGAAAAAATAATCCCGAAGGTGAAATCGACGGAAAGACACCACTTGCGAAGACTCTGCCAGCAGAAAAAACTGCCCCGTTTTTGCAAGTACCTGGAATTCAGACTGCCTTACGCTGACTTGCTGAAACGGTTTTTCTTGCCGCTGGATCTGGAAATGCGCCGGAACGGAGGAAGGATGACTAACGATTGCCATAGTCCCGCGTTAATCCTGCGCTGGGCCAACGCCATCCTGGAAAAAAACAATGAAATTAGGGGATTGCTGGCAATTCTCTCACGCGCTCAAGAAATCCTTCCGATCCGGATTGAAAGTATCCAGGAGCTGCCCTATGAGCCTTACGTTTACGACATATCCGTAGCTGACAATGAAAATTTTTTAACTGCTCAGGGAATCTTTGTTCACAACTCCCGGGCGGGCAGCCAGGTGCCTTTTTCTTCCATCAACCTGGGGACGGACACC
The DNA here is from genome assembly GCA_023511535.1 of Armatimonadota bacterium. GTDB lineage: Bacteria > Bacillota > Desulfotomaculia > Desulfotomaculales > Nap2-2B > JAIMBK01. The sequence continues at coordinate 1,423 of JAIMBK010000041.1, read as the reverse complement.
TCGGAGGCCGGGCGAAAGGTCACCCGGAACCTGCTGCTGGCCTACGAAGCGGGCTTAGGGCGCGGGGAAAACCCCATTTTCCCCAACATCATTTTCCGCCTGCAGAAAGGGGTCAATTTTGAACCCGGCGATCCCAATTACGACCTGTTTAAACTGGCCGTCCGGGTGGCCAGCAAGCGCTTAAACCCGACTTTCAGCTTTATGGATTCTTCGTTTAACCGCCCTTACGGCGACCAGGTGGCCTACATGGGCTGCCGCTCCCGGGTGATGGCCAACCGGCGGGGGCCGGAGGTGACCGCCGGGCGGGGGAACCTGTCCTTCACCACCATTAATTTACCCCGGCTGGGGGTCAGGGCCGAGCGCAATCTGCCGGTGTTTTACCGTCTGCTGGAAGAGACCGTGGAGCTGGTCGTCAACCAGTTGTACCACCGTTTTAAGGTGCAGTGTAAACTAAAGGTAAAAGACCTCCCCTTCGTCATGGGGCAGGGGCTTTACCTGGGCTCGGAAGGGCTCAAGCCGGAGGATTCCATCGAGCCGGCCATCGTCAACGGGACGCTGGCGGTCGGTTTCATCGGTCTGGCCGAAGCGCTGGTGGCGCTGACGGGCTACCACCACGGACAAAGCGCCGACGCTCAGGCTCTGGGCCAGGAAATCGTGGCCTTCCTGCGCAAAAAGGTGGACGAAGCCGCCGAACGCTTTAATCTGAACTACACTTTGCTGGGCACGCCGGCGGAAGGGTTGTCCGGCCGCTTCGTCAAGCTGGACCGCAAAGAGTTCGGGATTATCCCCGGAGTGACCAACCGGGACTACTACACCAATTCGTTCCACGTCCCGGTTTACTACCCCATCAGCAGCTTTGACAAGATCCGGCTGGAGGGGCCTTACCACAAATACTGCAACGCCGGTCACATCAGCTACGTGGAGATGGCCTCGCCGCCGGAGCACAACCCGGAAGCGGTGGAAACTGTCGTCCGGCATATGGCGGCCTGCGACATGGGTTACGCCGGCGTCAACTATCCCGTTGATTTTTGTTGCGGATGCAGCCTGCTGGGTGTGATCAGCGAGGCAACCTGCCCGCGCTGCGGCTCTCCCGAGATCCGCCGGGTCCGCCGGATCACCGGCTACTTAAGCACAGTAGACCGCTTTAACGACAGCAAGGTGAAAGAGCTCAACGACCGGCTGGTCCACCGGTAAGATTCGGCAAGGGGGTTCCCCGTGAGAACACCCGTTCTCGCCATTAATCATGAAAATCGATCAAGCAATTTTAATCTGGAATTCGCTTCAGTGAATTCCGGCTATCCCGACGACTGACGACTGACGACTGACGACTATTTTCGAGGGAGTTGCCCATGAGAACGTTCGTTCTCCCCATAAAGTAATGAAAATAATTATGTAAAAGTATTTACCCCTAATTCCTAACCCC
>JAIMBK010000040.1 GCA_023511535.1 Armatimonadota bacterium | reverse complement strand
TCTTTTCTCCGGGGGAAAAATCCTTCTTTTTCTCCCTGGAGATTACTGGTGATCACCCACAGTTATTTTACAGCTACTGAAAATCAAGGATTTTCTAAGCCATTTTATGGTTTGCTAACCAATTTGCTGGTACCTGTGGGTATTTATTTGAGCATTGGGAACAAGACAAAAACAGCCGCTCATTATCCCCGGCGCAGGCCACAACAAGATCATATTTGCCGGGAGCAGGCAGTATTTTGAAGCTATTCAAAAATTCATCTCCTCTTCCGCTCCTGGGGCAGACCGGATTGACGGTGGATGAATGAACACATATACTTAAACTAAACTTCTTTTTGAACCGGACGTGAGCACGAACTCTTAAAAAACCTGGCAGAAGGGATGAACAAATAATGGAAACAGGGATTCTTTCCCGAAGCAGGAAAGCGCCCTTTCCCAAGAAGGAACAAATCAAGGCCTGGCTTCTCCTTTCCCGCCCCCTCTTTCACAGTGTGGGAGTCGCCCCTTATTTTTTAGGCGTTCTGGCAGCCTCGCGGGACGGTTATCAGGCTGCCCCCGGAGTAGTGGGGCTGGGAGCGGCGGCCGTCGTTTTAATAATGCTGGCCGCTTATTACCTGGGGGAATACTTTGACCGCCCCACAGACGACATCAACACAGGGTATAACGCGTTTTCGGGAGGGACGCGCGTTCTGCAGGCCGCCCCTTTCCTGGCGAAAAAGGTTTTGTATGCCGGCTGTGCGAGTACCCTGGCGGCAGCGGCAATCGGGCTGGTTCTTTACTGCGTCTTTCACCTCAGTCTGACCGGCCTTGTCCTGGGGGCAGCCGGCCTGGTCTGCGGGGTGTTTTATTCAACCCCGCCCTTCCAGTGGGCGTACCGGGGGGTCGGTGAGCTTTTAATTGGGTTCTGCTACGGCTGGCTCACCGTGAATATGGGGTACCACCTGGTAACAAACACTTTTTCCCCAACGATCAACATTATTTCCCTTCCTGTCATTTTAAGTATCACGGCGGTTATTATCATCAACGAATTTCCTGATTGGGAAGCTGACCGGACAGCAGGAAAACATAATCTGGTAGTTACTTTCGGACGGGAAAAAATAGCGCTGGTTTACGCACTGCTGACCGCCGGTACCGTGGTTGCCCAGGGATGGGGGCTTCTGGCGCTAAAAGCCCCGGGAATGTGGCTAACCGGAGGGGTTGTTCCCTCCTTAGCCCTGGCCCTGCCGGGCATCGGCGTTGCCCTTAAAAAAGCCTACACCCGGCAAAAACCCCTGGCGCTTACGTGCGCCCTGACGATAATCTTAAACCTCTGGGCAACGGGGTATTTTATCGCTTTTTACCTTCTTGTTTAACAATTTACTTAATTGGGCAGTACAGGCCGGTGATTACTGAACAGGAGCGTCCGCTCAAGCCATGCCAGAACAGGAACTTTTCGATAACCCGAAAAGAATCGTAAAAAGATTTTATAACCCCCCCGGCCTTCTCTTCCGGCAGGCTTTCTCGGCCTTTTACCTTGCCTACGTCAGCGGGTGGCGGCACCTTCCTTTCTGGCTCCTCCGGCTGAACAAAACGCTGCCGGTGGCCGCCGGCGCGGTGGGAATGGGCTGCATTGGCTACCCCAACCACCCGGTGTGGGAAATAACCACCGCCTGCAATCTCCATTGCCGTCACTGCCACGCCGGCGGCGGACGGCGCTCCCCTGACGAACTGACTACGTCGGAAGGGAAGCGCCTGCTTCTGGAACTGGCCGGAATCGACGCTTTCCGGATGATTGTCTTTACCGGCGGGGAGCCGCTTGTACGCCCCGACATTTTTGAGCTGGCCGAATACGCCTCCCGGCTCGGGCTGGTCCCCGTAATCGCCACGAACGCCACCCTCATCGACCGGCAGGTGGCCAGAGACCTGCGCCGGGCAGGGGTGGCCTGTCTGGCCATCAGCCTCGATGCCGCCGATCCTGTCCTGCACAACTTTATCCGGAACAGGGAAGATGCCTTTGCGCTCGCCGTGCGAGGGATCGAAGCCTGCCGCGCTGCCGGGATGGCCCTGCAGATCAATATCACCGCCATGGCGGACAACCGGGAACAGATCCCTGCTGTTTACCAGATTGCCGACCGATACCGGGCAGAGGTAGTCCTTACCTACCAGCTCGTCCCGGTGGGGCGGGGCGCGGAAATAGGCGACCGGGAACTGAACCGGGAAGCCAACCGTACCCTTATGGAAACAATCGCCCGCTCCCAGCGCCGCGCCTACCCGGTAATCGAACCAGTGGCCGGGCCTCAATACTGGCCTTACCTGGTCGAAAAAAAAGGGAACGGCCTGGCCAGAAAACTGGCCCCGCTTGCCTTTAAAGGATGTGTGGCGGGAACGGGCCTTTGCTATATAAAACCAGACGGTGACGTCTGGGCCTGCCCCTTTCTACCGGTGAAAGCAGGCAATGTCCGGGAACAACCCATGGCCGCAATCTGGAAAAGCGCCCCCCTTTTTCGCGAGCTCCGGGAACGGGAAAAAACCTTAAAGGGGCAGTGCGGGAGTTGTTCGTACAACCGCATTTGCGGGGGTTGCCGGGGGCGGGCCTACGCCCATTCCGGAGATTACCTGGCGGAAGATCCCTCCTGTTTTTTAAGGAAATATTGATTTGCCTCCCGGCAACAAAGCAGAGCGCTCCTAACCGTAATTTCTGATCACCAACTCAGTCACCGGCCCCCGCCCGCCGCCCGGCAGTTTATTTCCCTCCGGACACGGACCACCTGAATATCGTACCCATCTACAGTTCGCGAATAAAAGGCGTGTCCAAGTTACTCAACATTACCAGGCAGCCTCTTGAATTATGGCCTAAAAGGGGAGAAAAATTAACCAGGGAATTTTTGCCGGGGTCAGAAAGCAAATTCTTCTGCCGGCGATGGAAAGAAAACTGGTTCCCGCCGGGGAATAATTTCGTACAAGTAATGCTCATTGTCCTGCAACTGGACGTAAATATTCTCCTGATCCAGAAAAACAGCTGCCGTTGCCCCCGCCTTCGCCGCCTCCGCTTCCAGCTCTTTAATCATTTCCCGGTAATTGCCGCGCTTGATTGCCTCGTAGACGGCGAACTGCCCGGAGTAAAACACCCGGTTTAGCTTTTCGTCCCGGTTATCCACTATTTTTATTTCAAACCTTTGCCGCCCCAAAACCGACTGAACCTGGCGGTACAGTTCGTGATACGTTTCTTTTAAATTGGCGGTGGGAGCAAGGTGAACGATGATCCGCGTTGCCGCCCGGCCCTTTTCAATTTCAAACGACTGGACCGCCGGGTTCGCCTTCAGGGCGCCGGCCAGGGGCTCCTCCAGGCTGAATTTGTTATACAGCCAGCGGGCGCCAAAAAACACGACCAGACCGGCCGCCAGGGCCAGCAAAATTACCGGGATGCGCAATCCGTGCCACTGCATAATCCTAATCATCACCTTCTTTAATTTGCGTCCACCAGAGAGTGAAATAATCCACTCCCGACCAGACAGTCAAAACGACGGCAGCGGTCATGGCCAGGTTGCCAAAGCTGAAAGCAGCCGGATGATACGGGACCGGTTGCAGGAAAAGGGCGGCAATGGCAACGATCTGGGTAACCGTTTTTATTTTCCCCAAAAAAGAGGCGGGGATGACCGTTCCTTCCCCGGCCAGAAAAGTGCGCAGCCCGGTCACGGCCAGTTCCCGGCCGATGATGATCATGGCCGCCCACCCCGGGATCCGGCCCAGCTCGACTAAAGAGATGAGCGCCGCCGAAACCAGCAATTTATCGGCCAGGGGGTCCATCAACTTTCCCCAGCGGGTTTCCTGCCGGTGCTTGCGGGCCAGGTAGCCGTCTAAAGCATCGGTCCCGGCCCCAAATAAAAAAAGGGCCAGGGCGATGTAATTGCCGTAAGGTACCTGGAGGGTTACCACGGTAAGAAAAACAGGAACCAGTAAGATCCTCGCCAGGGTTAAGCGGTTAGGCAGGTTCATCAGCCAATTCACCGATCAAATCATACGCCCGCGCCTCTCTAATCAGAACGGGAACAAATTCTCCCGGAGACAAAAACCTGTCCGCCGGGAAATAAACTTTTCCGTCAACTTCGGGGGCCTGGGTTTGCGTCCGCCCGTAAAAAAGCTTGCCTGCTTTTCCTTCCACTAAAACCGTCAGCTTTTTCCCCACCTTTTTCCGGTTTTGCAGGAAAGATATTTCCTGCTGGAGGGTCATTACCCGGTGATAACGCTCCTCTTTTACCTCTTCCGGCACCTGGCCGGGCAAACCGGCGGCCCGGGTGCCCTCTTCCGGATAAAACTTAAACACCCCGGCGTGGTCAAAAGACATCTCCTGCAGAAAGTTTAAAAGTTCGGCAAAGTGAGTTTCCTTTTCCCCCGGAAAGCCCACCAGAAAAGTGGTGCGCAAGGCGAGCCCCGGAACCGCCTCCCGCAGCCGCCCGAGCAGGTCGCGAATTTCCTCGCTGGTTTTGCGACGGTTCATTTTCCTCAAGATTTCGTTGCTGGCGTGCTGGATTGGAATGTCCAGGTAGCGGCAGCATTTTGGCGATGCGGCCAGAACAGTAATTAATTCTTCGGGAAAATAATCCGGCGAACAGTATAAAAGGCGCAGCCACCGCAGGCCGCGAACGGCATCCAGACGCCGGATCAGCCCCGGCAGCCGGCCGGCGCCGGGCAAGTCCATTCCGTAGCGGGCCGTGTCCTGGGCGACTAAAATGATTTCTTTAACCCCTTTTTGAACCAGGGAGTTTACCTCTTCAACGATGGAGGCGATGGTTCTGCTCCGGTAGCGCCCCCGGATAGCCGGGATGGTGCAAAAAGAACACCGGTTGCTGCACCCTTCGGCGATTTTCACGTAGGCGGTATACGGAGGAGTGGCTAAAAGGCGGGGAAGGCCGTCCGGATACCGGCAGTCCGGCCGGCCGACCGCGTAAACCCTTTCCCCGGCCAGGACTCTTTTCACCAGTTCCGCGACGCCGGAAACGGCTCCGGTGCCGAGGAAGCCGTCTACTTCGGGTAATTCCCGCCATAACCGGCGGCCGTAACGCTGGGCCAGACAGCCGGCCACCAGCAACCGGCGGCACCTCCCGTTTTGTTTCAGCCGGGCCAGTTCGAAAATATTTTGCAAAGACTCCTGCACCGCCGGCAAAATAAAGGCGCAGGTGTTAACAATCAAAATGTCTGCTTCCTTTTCCCGGCTGGTAATGGCAAAACCCGCCTTTTCCAGCTGCCCCAGCATGACCTCGCTGTCTACCAGGTTTTTCGCGCAACCCAGGCTGACCAGGCCGATTTTTTCCTTGCTTTTGTTTCCCGTCATAGGGTATCCTTTCCTTTCCAGCCGAACATCCCCGGTAACAAAATAGCGGCCCCAAACCCGCCGCTCCGGTTCCTTGTCCATCCCTAATCCCTATCCTCTATCCACCCTGAAAATAGGCTTTCGCCCGCCGTTCGTTTGCCGTCGCTCCGATGCTCCGGGTAAACCGAACGGCGGGCCGCCCATTTACGTTCTCTGTTGGTGCCGCGAAAGTGGCATGGAGGTCTAATCCTCTTTTTTACTTTGGGCCTGATATTTTTAATTCCTCGCAATTAAATTTATTCTCCGATCAGGGTCGACAGCTTCTCGTTGATGTAAAGGCTTAAAGTGCCCATAATCTCTTTTAGCCGCTTAAAATCTTTGATGCGAAACCCCTTTGTCCACCAGGAAAGGAGATCCTGGACAAATTCAAGATAACCGGTGAAAGAGGATACTTTGTATAAATCCTGCCGTTCATTATTGCTGCGCACCTCGCACTTCCGTTGGACGTCGACGTCGTCGCGGTGGGTAACCCGGAAGTTGCTTAGCTCACCGTCCTTGTTCAACCAGGATAAAACGCCTTCGTAAACCTTCACGTCCTGGCCGCAGGTGTCGCAAATAAAGCAATCCATCCTCTTCCCCGCCCCCTTGCTTAACCATCGCTTGCAGCCACAAACTCCTTATTAACCACTTCTCCTCTGCCCCCCAGGTAGCCGAGGTTGCGGCCGTTGACCTGCACCTGAACGGCCCCCGCGTTGCCGAGTTTTACCTTAATGCGCTCTTTTCCGGAAAAAGTGCGCGCCTGGCGGGCCGTCAGTTCGCCCTCGAACTTCGTTTCCCCGTCCACCACTACTCTCATCCAGCAACTGTCCTGGACCACATCCAGCACCAGGTTAACCCCTTGAGAAGAAGTGTTATCCTCCAAGACCGGCGACACCGAAGGAGAGGCGGGCCGGTCCGGGGGGACGTAAACCGGCCCGGGGAAATCCCGGCCGTCGGCGTTCCCGGGAGCCCGCGCGTCATCAGACACCTGGGAGGACAAGGTACCGGCCCGCCAGGCGTAAAGTCCAAAGGCAACCAGACACAGAACGGCAGCAAGGAAAACGTAAATCAGCGGCTTCCCGCGCGAGTGAACTTTTTTTTCTTTCCTTACAGGGACCTCCGCCGCAACCGCAGCCGGCTGTTCCCCGGGATAGCGTTCTTCGTACAGGGCCACCAGAGGCTCCGGGCTTAAACCTAAAAATTTGGCGTAGCTGCGGAGAAAACCCTTTACGTAAACACGCCCGGGAAGCAACCCGAAATTTTCCTCTTCGATTGCTTCCAGGTACCTGCGGCGGATTTTCGTTTTTTCGGCAATCTCTTCCAGCGATAGGCCGCGTTCTTTTCGCGCTTGCTTAAAGGTTTCGCCAATCTCCACCGGTTCGCCTCCTTTCCACGGGTAGGTATTTTTTGCCCCGGAAAGATTGTTTGAATTTAACCCAGAAAGCATGAGGATCAGGAATCAGCAGCCAACTTTCAGCCCTAAACCGGAACGCCCATTATTCTATACCTGGATGAAAGAAAAAAGGATATTCTTATCGGATCTAATTAGATCGTAATATTTTAATGGTAATTAGTCAAATCATTTTTTAAAAGTCTGCTGGTATTGATCCAGGGTCATCAAAACCGCCCGCGGCTTGCTTCCTTCGTAGGCACCCACAATCCCCTTTTTTTCCATGATGTCGACCAGCCGGGCCGCCCGCGCGTAACCGATCCGCAGGCGTCTTTGCAGCAGCGAAACGGAGGCATGGCCCGTTTCGATAAAGATCTCCACCGCCCGGGGCAAAAGCTCGTCTTCCGGCACCGTTGAACCGGCCTCCTTTTTTGCTTCCCCCGCAAAACGCAGTTCGTAATCCGGGCAGGCCTGCTTCTTCAAGAACGAAACCAGGGCCTCCACTTCCCGGTCGGATAAGTAAGCTCCCTGCAGCCGGATTGGCTTGGGCGCCCCCACGGGATAAAAAAGCATGTCCCCCCTGCCCAGAAGTTTTTCCGCCCCCGCCAGGTCGAGAATTGTGCGGGAATCAATCTGGGAAGAAACGGCGAAAGAAATGCGCGAGGGGATATTTGCTTTAATCAACCCCGTGATCACGTCCACCGACGGGCGTTGGGTGGCCACCACCAGGTGAATCCCGGCGGCGCGGGCCATCTGGGCCAGGCGGCAAACGGCGTCCTCCACGTCGGCCGGGGCCACCATCATCAAATCGGATAATTCGTCAATAATGATCACCAGCAGCGGCAACAGCGGTTTTTCCGCCCCGGCCTGACGGCGCAAACCGTTATAGCGGTTGATATCCCGCACCCCCTCGGCGGCAAATAATTCGTAGCGGTATTCCATTTCCTTCACCGCCCAGCGTAAGGCGGCGGCCGCCTTTTTCGGGTCGGTCACCACCGGGGAAACCAGGTGAGGGATGCCGTTGTAGTTGCTTAACTCCACCATTTTGGGGTCGATAATTAAAAACTTTACTTCTTCCGGCGTGGCTTTAAACAAGATACTGGCAATTAAGGTGTTCAGGCAGACGCTTTTCCCCGAACCAGTAGCGCCGGCAATCAACAAATGAGGCATTTGGGCCAGATCGGCCACCACCGGCTGGCCGGCAATGTCCTTCCCCAGGGCGACCGTCAACCGGGAAGCGGCGCTTTGAAATTCTTCCGTCTCTAAAAGTTCCCTTAAGTGGACCGTGGAAATCTCCCGGTTGGGCACCTCGATCCCCACCGCCGCCTTGCCCGGAATCGGGGCCTCGATGCGCACGTCGGAGGCAGCCATGCAGAGGGCGATATCGTCGGCCAGGCCGACGATCCGGCTCACCTTCACCCCGGGGGGAGGCTGAATTTCGTAACGGGTGATGGTAGGGCCCCGGGATACCTGGGTGACTTTTGCCTTCACGCCGAAGTTTTGAAGGGTTTCCTCCAGAATGCGGATGTTTTCCGCAATATCCTTATTTGCCCGGACGGCCCGCGGGCGGCCGGGTTTGGCTAAAATGTTCAGGGGCGGCAGCTGGAACCCCGGGGATTCGGCCGTGGCCGAACATTCCGCCTCGCCCGGCCAAAAATCAGCCGCCGGGGGCCCGGAAGCAGGCTTTTTTCCGGGCCTCACGACGATTACGGGGCCGGGTTCCCGTTTTGGCCCGTCGATATCTTCTTTTTCCGGAGGGCCCCCTTCCCAATCCACGCTTTCCGGACCGCTGCGGTCAATGATCACCGGCTGAACGGGGGGTTCGCCGGGTTCTTCCTCCGTAAAAAGAAAGGAGGTGCAAGATTTTCGGAAAAGAATCCCTAATGCGATTGCTTTTTGAAATATTTTTTCCCCCAGCATATTGAGCGATAAACTGGTGCTCAACAGAATCCCGATCAAAACGAGGGTGGCCAGAACCACGTACATTCCCGTTGTTCCGAAGGACCGTTCTAAAAGGTAGCCGCAAAGCGCCCCGGCGAGGCCCCCTCCTTCCCCTTTCAGCCCGGCCGGGAGGGCGTAAGGACGGGGAATGAACAGGTGCAGCAAGGTCAGGGTAACGACAAAAAGGATGGCTCCCCCCAAAAAGCGCGGCGCTCCCCGGACCCGCCCTTTTTGCAAAATCATGCGCATCCCCACGTAAGCTAAAAGAAGCGGGAATAAATAGCGCCCTTCACCCGTGACGCTCCTCAGCAGGCGCTCGACCACCCGGCTGATCAGGCCCGCTTCGGGAGTGAGCAGGCTGATCAGGCAAAGGATGGCCATGGTGAGAAAAATGACGCCCGCTATTTCGTGTTTTTGGCGCGGCCTGAGCTGTTTAGGAATACCCATCGGAATAACCCCCGGCAAAATATAGTATACTATAAGTTTATGGGATATTCCTTCAATAATACTATATTTTACCATATTTAATTCCAGACCCGGCCGGGGGTTAATCAATCAGTGAAGCTTACCTCAAGAGCGCAATAATGATTACCGCCGCGCCCAAAAGGAGGCGGTACCAGACAAAAATAACGAAACTGTGCCTGGTTAAATAGTGCAGCAAAAAGCCGATGGAAAGGAAGCCGACGACCGCCGAAACAAGCACCCCCGTAAGGAAAGGGGCGTTGATCTGGGACGGCGTGATTTTGCTCAGCTGCACCAGGCCCGCCCCGAAAATGATGGGTGCCGACAGCAAAAAAGAAAAGCGCGCCGCCGCCTCCCGCCGCAGCCCCAGGAACCGGCCGGCGGTCATGGTGATCCCGGCCCGGGAGATGCCCGGAATAATGGCCAGCGCCTGGGAAACGCCGATCAGGATGCTGTCGCCCAGGCCCATTTGCCCCAGTTTTCGCGTTTTGGACGCCCGGCTGTCCACCAGGTAAAGAACCACGCCCATAATTATCAGCATGCTCCCGATTAAAAGGGGTTCCCGAAAAACTGTTTCCGCCTGCTCTTCCAAAAAATAACCAAAAAGAGCACCCGGAACGGTAGCCACGACCACGTACCAGAAGAGCCGCCCTTCCACGGTGGGAGCGCGGCGCAAACCATCCACCAGTAAAACCAGCCAGTCCCGCCAGAAATAACAGACAACCGCCAGCAGCGTTCCGAGGTGCAAAGCCACGTCAAAGGTCAGGCCGGCATAGGGCCAGCCCACCAACCAGGGAACCAGGACCAGGTGGGCCGAACTGGAAACAGGCAAAAACTCACCCAGACCCTGGACAATCCCCAGGATTACCGCTTCTCCAATGGACAAAAATGATCACGCTCCCTTTAAAAAACAGGGGTTAGGGGTTAGGGGTTAGGAATCAGGGGGTTAATACTTCTCCATAATTTAGTTTACTTCATGAGGGGGAGTTGCTCATGATGACTTGCGTCCTCTTTATCCAAGGATGAAACTTCTATTTTGTGAAGAGTTGTCTATAAAAACGTTCGTTCTCTCTATCCCCAATCCCTATCCCCCAATCCCTATTTTTACTTGCGTTTCACCACCTGGATGCCCGCGGCGCGTAAGGCCAGGACAGCCGCTTCCTGCTCCTCCCCGGTGGCGAAGCCCAGGCGGACGCTGCCGCCCTCGCCTTCCCTGATCCGCATGATCTCGATGTCGGCAATGTTGATCCCTTTCCGGGCCAGAATTTTCGCCACGCCGGCAATGGCTCCGGGGCGGTCGGGGATGGCCACCAGGATTTCAAATAAAACGGGAAGGTACCCTTTTGTTTTGGCCGGGATGCTTTCCCGCACTTCTTTTGCACTTTGCAAGCGGGTTTCCAGTTCGTCTCCGGAGGCGTTCCGGACGGTTTCCTCCAGCAAGGCCAGCTCGCGCTTGTAAGCATCCAGCATAAACAGTACCATTTCCCGGTTGGCCAGAAAAATATCCCGCCACATGGCCGGGCTGCTTAAAGCAATCCGCGTGGTATCCCGGAAGCCCCCCGCTGCTAAAGGCAAAAACCGCTCCCCGGCGGGAAGGAAGGCCAGGGAGTTGACCAAAGCGTAAGCAACCAGATGCGGCAAATGGGACAGGGCCGCCACGGCGAGATCGTGCTCTTCCGGCGCCAGCTCAATTACCTGCGCCCCGATTCCCCGGACCATCGCCCGCACCTTATCGACCGCCCAGGCCGGCTGATCGGGAAGGGGGGTTAAAATGTAAAAAGCATTTTCAAAAAGATAGGGATCGGCACCGGTCAGCCCCTGCCTTTCCGATCCGGCCATGGGGTGGCCGCCGACAAAAACCGTTCCCTCCCGCATCACACCGCCGGCGAACCGGACGATGTCCCCCTTGACGCTGCCCACGTCGGTGACCACCGTACCGGGGGCTAAATAGGGGGCAATTTCCTTGAGCAGTTCCCGGTTGGCCCGGAGGTGCGCAGCCAGCACCACAATTTCCGCTTCCGCCGCCGCCTGCCGGGGATCCCCCGCCGTCCGGTGGACCGCACCGCATTGCAGGGCGGCCTGCAAATTATCTTCGTTCCGCCCGACACCGACCACTTCTTTCGCCAGCTGCCGGCTACACAGGGCCATCCCTAAAGAACCGCCGATCAGGCCGACGCCGATAATGACTACTTTTTGAAACAGGGCCAATTAATTCACCTCAGATAAGATCAGGCACAAAGTATCCCAGCACAAAGGCACAAAGGAAAAATTTCAGGTCACACCTGTTTCTTTGATTTTTGGGCCTCTGTGCCTTCATACCTTCGCTCGGAAAAAAGCATTTACCAATTTTCATTATCTGCTGGTACTATTGCCGCATAGGGTGTCTGATTTTTTAATTTACCGCTACTTCTGGCAAGTCCGGCCCGCCCGGCAGCTTTTCCCGGCCGGTTCCGCCGCCTTTTCTTTCGCCAGCTTATCTTTGGGCGCCCCGCAGGCTTTGCATTTGCCCGGCTTGCAGCGCGCTTCCACCACGTTGCCGCATTCAGCGCATTTCCAGACGGCCACTCTTCTTCACCTCCCACTGCAAAAACGCCGGATTTCATCAACAGCCTGCGCCGGATCGGCAGAACCAAAAATTGCCGAGCCGGCCACCAGGACCGTGGCCCCGGCTTTTGCCGCCAGAGGCGCCGTCTTGGCGTCGATGCCGCCGTCGACGGCGATCTCGGCAGAGGACCCGGCCGCTTCCAGGAGCTGTTTAACGGCGGCTATTTTGGCCAGCATCCCGGGAATAAAGGCCTGTCCGCCAAAACCGGGGTTAACGGTCATCACCAAAACAAGATCGAGCAACTCGACAAGATATCGCAAAACTTCCGGGGGGGTGGCCGGGTTCAGGGCGAGCCCCGCCCTGGCGCCCCCCTCCTTGATTTGCGTGAGCGTCCGGTGGAGGTGGCCGCCAGTCTCCGCGTGAATGGTAATCAGGTCGGCGCCGGCTTCTAAAAAACTGGCAACGTATCTTTCCGGCCCGGTAATCATCAAGTGCACGTCGAACACCAGCCGGCTGTGCGGGCGCAGGGCAGCCACCACCGGGGGGCCGATGGTGAGATTGGGCACAAAATGGCCGTCCATGACGTCGATGTGCAGGTAGTCGGCATTTTCGATGCGCTTAATTTCCTGCCCCAGGGCGGCGAAATCGGCCGCCAGAATGGAGGGCGCTACTTTAATCATATTTTCTTTTCTCCTGTTCGATTACCTCATGAAGAAGCTTTAAATAATTTTCATACCGCAGCCTGCTGATCTTGCCGGCGGCCACGGCCTGTTTGACTGCGCAGCCCGGTTCCTGGTCGTGCAGGCAACCGGTGAACCGGCAGTCCGGCAGATACGCCTGAAATTCCGGGAAAAAGCGAGCCAGTTCCGTACGTTCCAGGGGCGGTAAAGCAAGGCTGGAAAAGCCGGGGGTATCCACGACCAGGCCGCCGCCGGATAAAGGCAGCAATTCCACGTGCCGGGTGGTATGCCGGCCCCGCCCGATCTTTGCGCTGACCGCCTGTGTTTTCAGGCTTAACCCGGGCTCCAGCGCGTTGAGCAGACTGCTTTTTCCCGCCCCGGAAGGGCCGGCAAACACACTCACCCCGGTGCGCAAAACTTCCCGCAAGGCATCCAGGCCGGCTCCTGTTTTGGCGCTGGTCACCAGCACCGCGTAACCGGCCGGCCGGTAAACGGAAGTCAACCCGGCTGCTTTTTCCGCGCCCAGGTCGGCTTTATTCATACAAAGCACGGGGATCACCCCGGCCGCCCCGGCCTGGATCAGGAGGCGGTCGATGAGCAACGGGTTGGGGTACGGGTCCCGGACGGCAAAGACAAGAATGGCCCGGTCTACGTTCGCCACCGGCGGGCGGACCAGCCTGCTTCGCCGCGGCCGCAAGTTTTCGATCACGCCGCTTTGCGCTCCGGTGGCGGTGTATTCCACCTCATCGCCCACCAGCACCTGCTGTCCCTGCCGGCGCAGGCGCCCCCGCAAAACGCAGGCGTAAACCGCCGCCTCGCTGCGCACGTAATAGAAACCGCCCGACGCTTTGATAACTACTCCCGCGCGCACGCCATCCCCCTCGGTCAAGCCAGCCTTATCCCTCGAACGTCCTGGTCTGAATCAAGTCGTTATCCCGGTAAACCCGGACGGTAGTTTTCCCGTAACACTTGATTGTTTCCGTAAACCGATCGCCGGGAGGGTGCGTTTTGATGTAAGCATCCCTTGATCCCTGGACATCCGTGACATTAATCCTGATCTGATGGTCTTTTCCGTCCCTCGGCACGTTAACGGTCACCTCCACTTCCCTGGGGAGAGGCCCCGGACCTTTGCTGACCACTACCTTCACGGTCGCTCCTTCCTGGACCGGGGTACCGGCGGCCGGCTCCTGGGAAATTACCTGTCCGGACAGGTATTGGGTGCTTTCGGCCCAGCTGATCTGATCATCCAGCTGCAGTTTCTTTTCGTTTAACCTGGCCCTGGCCTGTTCAATGTTCAACCCGAGCAGGTCGGGCACCCGGGCTTCCGCCGGCCGGGGGCCTTTGGAGACGTAAACGGTCACCGCGGTGCCCCTGGGCTGCATGCTGTGGGCCTTGGGCTCCTGGTGAAAGATATACCCCCGGGGAACTTTGTCGTGGTAATCTTCCTGGTAACGCTCGGCCATCTGCAGCCCGGCCTCCGCCAGTCTGATCCGGGCATCCGGCACGCTGAGCTGGTAAAGATCGGGCACCTCCCGTAAATCCGGCCCCAGGCTCACGGTCAAAGTCACCTGCCGGGGCGGCTTTACTTTCGGATCCTCCGGACCGATGTCCTGGCGAATCACGTACCCTTCCGGAACCTGGGCATCGTAATCTTTCTCCACCGCTACCCGCAGCCCAAGACCAGTGAGGATTCCGGTGGCTTCGGCAAGACTTTTCCGGGTAACGTCCGGCACCTGGATTTCCGGAACAGAAAAGTAATATTTGTTCAACAGGTAGGCGCCGCCAGCCAGAAAAGCAACCAGCAGCAAACCGAGGATAACCCACCCCAGGGGGCGGAGCCGGCGTTTTTTACCCGCTCCGGCTTGAATTTCCTCCTCCTCGAAATCATCCCCCGGCGAAAAACCCCCCTCCGCGCTCCCGGCGTCTTCGTTTTCCTCCTTTTTTAAGGCCGCCTGCAAACTCTGGGACATTTCGGCCGCCGTGGCAAAACGAAGGGCCGGTTCCTTGTTCATCGCCTTTAAGATTACTTTTTCCAGCCGGGGAGGGATGCCGGGATTTAACCGGGAAGGCATTTCCGGGTGTTCCTGAATGTGCTTAATCGCGATGGCGATGGGGCTGTCCCCCTGGTACGGAACAACTCCGGTCAACATTTCGTACAGGACAACGCCCAGGGAATAGAGATCGGATTTCGGCCCGACCGCCTGGCCCCGGGCCTGCTCCGGGGAAAGATAATGCACCGAACCCATGATTGTATCGGTATAGGTCAGGGTGGCGGCGGTGATTTCCCTGGCCATCCCGAAGTCGGTTAACTTGGCCCATCCGCCGTAAGTAATTAAAATATTGTGGGGCTTGACGTCCCGGTGCACGATTTTGTTTTCGTGGGCGTGCTGGAGCGCCTTGCAAATCTGCACCACGATACGCAGCGCCCTTTCGGGAGGAAGAGGCCCTTCTTTCTTGACAATATTTTTTAAATTATCGCCGTGAACATATTCCATGACCAGGTAATGGATATTATCTTCCTGCCCGACGTCGTAAATACTCACAATATTCGGGTGGGACAGCCGGGCAATGGCCTGCGCCTCGCGCTGGAAACGGGCGATAAAATCTTTGTCCACCGTAAATTCGGGGCGTAAAATTTTGATCGTCACCGGCCGGTTGAGAAATTTATCGTGGCCTTTGTAAACAACGGCCATTCCCCCGCCGCCCAGCTCCTCAATGATTTCGTAGCGGTTGCCCAGAATTTTACCCAGCATAGATTTTCACTTCTTCGCCCTGCATTCAATTCACCGCCACCAGTACGACGGAAATATTATCAGTGCCGCCCCGCGCCAGCGCCTGTTCCACCAAAGAGGAAACGGCCTGGTCCAGGCCGGCGGAACTGTAAACAATCCGGCCCAGTTCTCTTTCGTCCAGCAGCCCCGACAACCCGTCGGTGCATAAAAGAACCATATCCTCCGGCTGCAACATCAAGCGGGCGGTATCCACTTCAATCAGGGGCTCTACGCCCAGGGCCCGCGTCAGGACGTGACGGTAAGGATGGTGTCTGGCCTGCTCTTCCGTAAGGCTGCCGTTTCTTACCATCTCCTGAACCGCGGAGTGATCCTCGGTCAGCTGGACAATGCTTCCTTTCTGCAACAGGTAAATCCGGCTGTCCCCCACGTGGGCCAGATAAAGGCGCCTGCCCCGGATTACAACGCAACTCAAGGTCGTGCCCATCCCCCGGTAACCGGGGTGGTTTGCCGACATCTGGTAAACCAGCCGGTTCGCTTCCCGGACCCCTTCCGCCAGAACCACGCCGATATCTGTGCAACCGCTTAAGCAGGCTCGCAGAAAATGCTCCAGCGTCCGCAGGGCCAGCTGGCTGGCCACTTCCCCCGCCTGGTGGCCGCCCATTCCGTCGGCAACGGCAAAAAACCCGAGATCAGGGCAAACGCTCACGTAATCTTCATTACTCGGCCGGATCCTGCCGGCGTGGGTCGCCTGGCTCCAGCGCATCCTCCCACCTCACTCGCCGCGGGTTTGCCCAATCCGTTTACCTGGTCAGCTTGCAATAATCGTTCGCCATCAGGAGCAAAAAATCCTTTTTCCCCGGCGAAAATAAAAACAACGGCCGATGAACGGCGGCTATTCCGGAGAACGTTTTCTATATGTTATAATTATAACCTGGAGGAATTTAAGAACAACCTGTTGCCTCTGTGCCTGCTATTTTCAGGGGAGCTGTTCATGCCCAAACTGCTGATTATCGACGACCAAACCCTCACCATCCGGGCCCTGCGGGAAGCGCTGGAGGAAGCACTTTCCGGATCCGGGACGGATATTTCGACCATTAAAATCAACCGGACCTGCTCGCTGACCGCCTGTTCCCCTTCGGTCCGCGAATTTTACGGATCCAGCGCGGAATTTCTTTCCCGGGCGGCCGGCGCCGACATCCTGGTCGTTCATAAAGCCCCCGTCACGGAAAAGGTCTTCCGGAAGGCCGAAAACCTCAAACTGGTTGCCTGCGCCCGGAACAACCCGGTCAACGTCGACCTAGCCGCCGCAGCCCGCCGGGGAATCCTGGTAATTAACGCCCCGGGCCGGGCCAGTGAAGCCACCGCCGAGCTGACCGTCGGCTTAATGCTGGCGTTGGCCAGAAACATTGTCCAGGCCGGTCTTCTGACCGGCAGCGCCGGGCCGGCAGCCTGGGATTACAATGCCCGCATCGCTTTGGAAGGTATCGAACTAAAAGGGAAAACGGCCGGCATCATAGGTTTCGGCCGGGTCGGCAGGGAAGTAGCCGGAAGGTTAAAAGCCTTCGGAATGAATATTCTGGTTTACAGCACCCATACCGCACCGGAGGAAATTATCCGCCTCGGCGCCCGGCCGGCCACCCTGGAAGAGCTTCTCCAAAAGTCTGATTTTGTCACTCTGCATCCGCGGTTAACGGAAAAAAACAAAAACCTGATCGGAGAAAAACAGCTCAACCTGATGAAAAGGAGCGCGTATTTAATCAACACCGCCAGGGGCAAATTGATCGACGAAAAGGCCCTCTACCGGGTCCTGAGAGAAGAAAAAATCCGGGGCGCCGCTCTGGATGTCCTGGCAGAGGAACCGCCGGCCCCGGACAACCCGCTCTTGGGCTTAAAAAACGTCCTGATTACCCCGCACCTGGGCGGGAAAACCCGCGAGGTGCCGGTCCGCGCCGCCGGACTGCTCACCGCAGACATTAAAAGGTTTTTGGCCGGAGAAAAACCGCTGAATATAGTTAGTTCTTTGCCGGAACCGGAAGCATGAACTGGTCGATTTCCAGGTTTGGTCTGTTTAATTCCGGATCGCGGCGAACCAGCACAGTTGCTTTCATTTTTTTTAGATTTCTCCTGGCTCCTTTCTGATCTGCGCGATGTTTTTGAACAAGGCAAACTTCTCAACGTACTTGAGCACCGCCAGGACAAAGGTGGCGTGTGACCACGTTAAAGGGGCCACGGAAAGCTGCTCGCCCGTATCCGGGTGCACCTGCTCGGCCATGATCCCGCTTTTCCCGGCCCTTGTCGCCGCCCACGCCAGCAGTTCCCGGGCCGGTTCCAGTTCTTCGGAGGTACGGGCCGCTTCGATCTGCCACTCGGCCAGCCACAGCGTACAGATAAACCAGGGATTGCCCGGCACCTTTTGCAGATCCCCGGAACGCCGGAAGTAATAATCACCGGGATAACGCGCAATTCCCCCGATCCCGGTATTCACCCACAAAAATTTCCGGATCGCCTGCATCGTCCGCCTTACCCGCGGATGACCGGCCGGCAAAAGGCCGAGGGCAAAAACCCCGTACAGGCTGCTCTCCAGGGTAAAGTCCTTTTCCAATTCCCCTTCCGCACTGAAACCGGCGCCCCGGATAAACCGATCCAAATCGTAGCTGTACAGGTGTTTCAAGGTTGCCGCCTTCACCTCCCGGGCCGCCCGCTCCCACCGCCCGGCCCTGACCTCGTCTCCAAACAACCGGGCAAAGGAAACCGCCGCCTGCAGGCCCCCGTAAACGGCGGCGCAGGTGAAGGTAAAAACCCCCCTTCGCTCTTCCCACAGGTCATAACTCTGCAGCGGCAGACCCGTCCGGCGATCCCGGTACCTTTCCAGGAAATCAGCCGCCGGGACAATGAGCGGCGTGTAAAGGGATTTAATAAATTCAAAACCTTTGTAGAGCGCGTAGTTGCGTCCCAAAGCCCAAAGCACCAGGGCGGTTTCATCTTCTTGAACCGGCAGGTAGCCGTATTCGTCCCTGGTCCAGGGGTGCCAGCTGGAGCCGACGGAGCCGTCCGGGTTGTATTTCGGCCAGAAAAACCCTTCTTCACTCAAAATATCCCGGCAGAAATAATAAAAAGGTCTGGTGACCTCCGGGTAACCGGCCTTGTCCAGGGCGTGGGCAATCAGCGCCCCGTCCCGCGGCCAGAGATAGGAATAATGATCCCGGTTGGTCACCATGATATCTGTATCGTTGGCGGCCAGAATGGCGCCGCGGTTATCCACCTGGGCGCGGACGACCAGCAGGCTGGTATAATACAATCGCTCGATCTCCGGCGATAAATCACCAAAACTGCGTTTATCCTTGTGGACCCAGTTTTTCCAGTACTTTTCCGTTGCCTCCAGCAAAGCCTCCGGCCCGTAAGTCAACACATAATGGTTGTTTTCCCGCACCTCTTTTAAACTGCGCCCGGCAATAATCCAGTAGTAAACCGTTTCGCCGCCGTTCGGGGCAAGCTCCAGACGAAAGCCGGCCGTGCTGTCCACGGAGCCCTGGGCGATGGGGTGATTGGCCAGCCGGCCGTCTTCCGCGTCGCGCCAGGTCCCTTCCTGGTGACCAAACCTTTTGATCCCGGTGGTAAATTGAAAAAAGCCCTGCTGTTTCCAACGTCCGTTAAATAAAAAATAATAATTTCGTTTATAATGCAAAAGCGTGCCATTATTTGGATCGTAAAGGGCCGTATCGCCGACGTCCGATCCGCCCAAACTAAAGTCGTTGTGAAAAAACAGACGCAAATCCCGCCGGCAGTGAAAAAGGTTTTTGATCCGAATTTTTCTTAAGTAAATATTTTTTTCGTAATGAACGGCGTCGGCAACGCACAACTCCAAACCCGTTTCCCCGTGCCTGGCCGTTGCCTCGCCCACCAGGCTGAACGGGCGGTAACCGGCGGTAATCTGCCAGCGGCCTTCGTCGACCCAGCTAAAACAACCGTCGATCCAGACCCCGAGAGCGCATTTATGTCCCATGACGTGATTTTCCATCCCGACATAAGGGTAATAGAAATCCCTGATGCTTAAAGATCTATCTATGTTAACCAAAATATTTCCATTGCCTAACACGATTTCCCTGGACAAACCAACCCCTCCAGAAGACAATATTATTTCCGGTCATAAACCCTCCGGGCATTGGCAATAATAAAAAAAATCAAGATAATTCCATTATACCACCAGGATATTAAAATTATTTTTTGTTCAAAGGAGGTCATGGCATTGCTTTTTTTCTTGTCGGTCCTGGGGACCTTAATATTGTCTGCGCTGATTTTTTTATGGCTTAACAAAAAACCGCACCTGGCCGAAAAAAAGCCTGCTCTGCCCGAACCCGTCGCCCCAGTTCCGGAATTTAAGGAGGAGTTTTCTTCAGAATTAAGCCCGCCCGGATTCGCCCCGGCAACCCCCGCCGAACCGGAATTGCCGCGTTATTACGGGGTCGACCGCCTGGTCCTGCTGGCCCGGGACCCTTACTGGTTATACGCCTACTGGGAAATTACCGCCACCAAACAGGAAGAATTTGCCGCCGTCCACGGGCCAACCGCCTGGGCCGGCTCGCAACCGGTTTTGAGAGTATATGACGTCACGGGAAGAAGCCCCGGAGAGCAAAAGGTTGCTTCCTACATCGACATCGGGATTAACGAAGAAGCGGACAACTGGCACATCAACGTGGGTGAACCGGACCATACTTTTTACGTGGACCTGGGACGGCTCTTTCCCGACGGCCGGTTTGTCACCCTGCTCCGTTCCAACACCGTTACCACGCCGAGAGCTTCTCTGTCCGAACGAACGGATGAAGAATGGATGTGGATTGAAGGAATCTACCGCTCTTATCGCTACCAGTTCGGCCTCGGTTCGCCGATGTTTGCCGAAGAAATGGCCCAAAGAGCGGGGGCCCTGCCCCTGGGCATCGGATCCCCCGGGCAATGGCAGAAAGAATAAAATAGGCACAAAGAACAAAAAGGCACAGAGGCACAAAGGCACAAAGTAAACAGGCACAAAGTCTTCCGCTCTTCCTTACACTTTCTTCATTCCCTGTTGTATTTTCTTTAGCTCTGCGCCTCTGTGCCTTAATGTCTTTGTGCCCCAAAAATAAAAAAAGTAAAGAAAGGAGCTAATTCTTTAAATGCCTGACAAGGGTTACCTGGCCCTCGTTTTGCACGCTCACCTCCCTTATATCCGTCACCCGGAGCACGAGCATTTCCTGGAAGAAAGGTGGCTTTACGAGGCGATTACCGAAACCTATCTTCCTTTGCTGAAAGTATTTGAGCGCCTGACCAGGGAAAACATCCCTTTCCGGCTTACCGTTTCCCTCTCTCCTACCCTCCTGGCCATGCTGGTCGACCCCCTGCTGAAAGAACGTTATTTGCGGCACCTGGACAGACTGATCGAACTGGCCGACCGGGAAGTGGGCCGGACGTACCACACCCCTTTCCACGAAATGGCGCGAAATTACCAGGAGCAGTTCCGGGAGGCGCGCAGGGTATATCTAGAAGAATACCAGGGCAACCTGGTCAATGCTTTTAAAAAATTCCAGGAAGCCGGGCGGCTGGAAATCATCACCTGCGCGGCCACCCATGGCTACCTCCCGCTGATGATGGTGCAGCCGGAAGCGGTTCAGGCGCAAATCGCGGTGGCCGTCAACCAGTATAAAAAGTTTTTCGGGCAGACGCCGAAAGGGATCTGGCTGCCGGAGTGCGGTTATGCGCCGGGCATTGACGACATCCTGAAAAAATTCAACATCCGTTATTTTTTTACGGATACCCACGGCGTCCTTTTTGCTTCCCACCGCCCCCGCTACGGTGTTTTCGCCCCCATTTACTGCCCTTCGGGGGTGGCCGCCTTCGGCCGGGACGTGGAATCGTCCAGGCAGGTCTGGAGCGCAAAGGAAGGGTACCCGGGCGATTTTGATTACCGCGAATACTACCGGGACATCGGCTTCGACCTGGACTACGAATACATCCGGCCGTACATTCACCCGGACGGGATCAGGGTGAACACGGGGATTAAATACTACCGGATTACGGGCCGCACCAACCACAAAGAGCCCTACGTCCCCGCCTGGGCCAGGGAAAAGGCGGCCATTCACGCCGGCAACTTCATGTTTAACCGGGAACTGCAGACCAGGTATCTGAACACGTTGATGGACCGGCCGCCCGTCATCGTGGCGCCCTACGACGCCGAACTCTTCGGCCACTGGTGGTACGAAGGCCCGCAGTGGCTGGAATATTTGATCAGAAAAATCAGGTACGATCAGGACACCATCGAATTAATCACTCCCGGCGATTACCTCGAGCGCTTCCCCTGCAACCAGGTGGCCCGGCCGTGCACTTCCAGCTGGGGGAACAAAGGGTACCACGAAGTGTGGCTCTGCCGGGCCAACGACTGGATTTACCGCCATCTGCACCTGGCCGCCGCCCGGATGATCGAACTGGCCGACACCCATCCTTACGCCGGCGGGCTGCTGAACCGGGCCCTCAACCAGGCCGCCCGGGAACTGATGCTGGCCCAAAGCAGCGACTGGGCCTTCATCATGAACACGGGGACCATGGTGCAATACGCGGTCAACCGGACGAAAACCCACTTGCTAAACTTTTTGCGGCTCTACGACGAAATAAAAAGCCACCGCATCGATGAAGGGTGGCTGCGGTGGCTGGAGGAGAAAAACAATCTCTTCCCGGAAATGGATTACCGGGTGTACAGTAAAGAATACGAAACAGCCTGAAGCAAGTCTCCCAAAATTAAACCACAGGGGACACAGGGATTTTTTTTTATAACCTTTTTCCCGCTTCTCCTTGAGTACCCGCCAGATTTTTTCGTAGCTCAAGGGCAGGCTGGTCAGGCGCACGCCGAAGGGCAACGGCCCTGAGGAGTAAATGAAGAAGCAAGCACGCCTACGATGGGCTGCTTGCGGGTTCTTCAGGATAAATGAGCAAAATCAGGATGGGGATGGGTAATCCTCAAGTTTTGTTTAAAATCTCCTCGATTTTGCTCGTATATAGATCCGCCAGCGACTCGGCGATTTCCATGGAGGCGCCTTCGCTGAAGACGCGGCAGACCGGTTCCTCCGGATCGGGCAGCACCAGCGCCCAGCCGTCGGGGTGAAAGACCTTGACGCCGTCTAAAAGTTCCAGACTGCCTTCGGCAGCAGGCTCCTCGATCAGGCTGCGGATGACCCGCCCCTTGGCTTCCCAGGAAACCGGGATTTCTTTCTGCGACAGGTAAAAAGAGGGGATCTCGTCGACCAGATCACCTATAGAAACCCGGTTTTGGGCGGCGAAACTTAAAATTCCCGTCAGCGCTCCCAGAGCGTCAAAATTCAGCAAAAATTGCGCCGGGGCGTTACCGTTGCCATCGGGCCGGCCTCCTGCCTGTCCCAGGACTTTTTCCAGCAAATCCTGCACGGCGGTTTTGGTACGCACCACCCGGCCCTGGTAGCGCTCGGCCAGGCTTTCCACCGCGCGCGGCGCGGTAACGGGGACGATCACCGGCCCCCGGCGGCCCTTTAAAATGATCAGCGCGATTAAAACTGTCAGCAGGCTGTCCTGGATGACCCGGCCCCGCTCATCCACCAGCACCAGGCGGTCGGCATTGGGGTCGATGACGGCGCCCGCGTTGGCGCCGCCGGCAGTAACTTTTTCCGCCAGGTAGGCCAGGTTTTCCAGGTAATTGTCCCAGCTTAAAGGAAGATCTTCGGAGCCGCTTAAATCGAGGTTTTCAATTTCCAGATTGAGCGCGTGGCCGAGGGTTTCTACAAAAGTACTTAAATTGCGGGGATCGTAGGCCATCACCAGGCGCATCCGGGCTGCCCGCAGAGCCGCCATCTCGATTTGCTCTAGCAATCCCGTCAGGTAACCTTCCGCGATTCCGGAGATAAATTCCCTGGGCTGCAGCCGGCTGCTCTCGACCCGGGGGAAGTCTTCCCGCGCCAGGATATTTTCCACCTTTCTTTCCATGCTCCGGGAAATATTGGCACCTTTGGCGTTAAGGAAAACCAGGGTAATCTGATCAGGCTGGCGGGGGGAAATCTTCACGTGCACTCCCCCGGCAAGCTGCAGGGAACGCACGGCAAAACGGTGCAGCGGGGTGATGGCCGTCCCTAAATCATACACCCTGGCCCCGGTTGACTGCAGGCCCGTCGCCAGGGCTTCCTTGATCATCTGCGAGGAGGGATAGCTGTCGGCGCTGACCGCGATCTTTGCCCCGCTGCCCAGGGCCGCACCGAAGGCGGCACCCAGGCGGCTGGCGTAGTCCGGGGTGATTTCTACGTTGGCCAGCCCTGTGATGCCTTCCAGGCCGAAAATTTTCTTGGGCCAGCGGGTTCCCCAGACCAGGCTGCTGTTGACGATACTCCCGGTTTCCACCAGCTTACCCGGCCAGAGCTTGACGTCCGGCTTGATTACGCTGCGCTCCCGGAGGACGGAATCGCTGCCGATCACCGCCCCCTCGTAAACTTCCGCCGCCGCCTGCACCTGCACCCGGCTGCAGACCACCGCGCCGCGCAGGCGCGCCCCCGCCCCCACAAACACATTGTTCCAGAGCACGCTGCGTTTAAGCGACGCCTTTTCCCGGACGAGGCAGCCGTTGCCGATTACCGTGTAGGATTCGATCACGGCTTCTTTGCCGACGTAACTGCCGTCCCCGATTAAAACCGGCCCTTCCAGCCGTGCCTGCGGGTGCAGATCTACCCCTTCGCCCGCCCAGATCCCGGGGGCCAGTTCCCGGGCCGCAATCGCTGTCTGCACCCGGCCGGTCAAAACGTCCTGGTGGGCCTGTACGTATTGCATGAGATTGCCCACGTCGCACCAGTAGCCGGGTAAAACAACTCCGAACAAAGGTTTTTTCTCCCGGAGCAGCAAGGGGAATAAATCCTTGCTGAAGTCGAACATTTGACCGGGCGGGATGTAATTCAGCACCTCGGGCTCCAAAACATAAATCCCCGTGTTGACCGTATCGCTGAAAACTTCCCCCCAGCCCGGCTTTTCCAGGAAACGGGTGATTGCTCCGTCCGGCCTGATAATCACCACGCCGTATTCCAGGGGGCAGTTGACGCGGGTCAGGACCAGCGTGGCCATGGCCCCCTGCCGGCGGTGAAATTCCACCGCCTGCGTGAGATCGATGTCCGTCAGGGCATCGCCGCTGATGACCAGAAAGGTCCGGTCGAGAAAACCTTGGGCGTTTTTCACACTTCCCGCCGTACCCAGGGGAACTTCTTCCACAAAATACCGCATATTGACCTGAAACTCGGCGCCGTTGCCGAAGTAGCTGCGAATATATTCCGGCTTGTACTGCAAAGTAACGCCGATTTCCGTAAAGCCGTGCTTTTTGAGGAGGTCGACAATATGGGCCATCATGGGGCGGTTGGCCACCGGCACCATCGGCTTGGGACGTCCGCAAGTGATCGGACGCAGGCGCGACCCCTCGCCGCCGGCCATAATGATCGTTTTCAAGAAAAATCACTCCTCTCTTTACGCCCTGGCCAGAAGCCGGGTGACGCGGTTAAACAACTTCTTGCGCTGGCCGGGAGCCTCGTACCACGGGGAATGACGGTATTCGTTCCATACCTCCCGGTAGACTTCCCTGGTTCGCCAGGCGATCTGGCGCCAGTTAAACTCCTTCCGTACCTTTCGAAAGGCGTTGGTACGCAACCTTTCCCGAAGCATGTCGTCTTTTAAAAGCCAGATGATCATATCGGCCAGGGAATTGCTGTTTCCCGGATAAGCTTTTAAGCCGTCCACGCCGTGGGCGATAATTTCGCTTAAGCCCCCCGTATCGGAAACCACCACCGGCGCCAGAGCGGCCATCGCCTCTAAAGCAACAATGCCGAACGGTTCGTAAAGACTGGGGAAAACAGCGACGTCGGCCCAGCTATAGAGCGAGTTGCGGACGTCATCGTCAATGTAACCGGTAAAATACACCTTTTGGGCAATTCCCAGGCGGCTTGCCTGGTGGCGCAGTTCTCCTTCGTAAGGCCCTTTGCCGGCGATCACAAACTTGGTTTTCGGGCAGTGCGCGAGAATTTTGGGCACGGCGTCGAGCAAAACCTGCACTCCTTTCTCCCGCACCAGCCGGCCTACGTAAAAAACAATTTGCTCGTCCGGGGCCGCGTAAAAATCGCGGTTTGCACCCTGTTTCCGGAAAGTAAACCGCGCCGGGTCGACGCCGTTGGGAATCAGCTTGATTTTGTCCTGGGGAACCTGAAAAACGTAACGGACCTCGTTTTGCATGTAGCGGCTGCAGCAAATGATCCGCCAAGACTCGTAACAAAGCCACCACTCTACGTCGCTGATGTGCCGCTGGATGTCGTTATGCAAGCCATAATTCCGGCCGTACTCGGTGGCGTGGATGGTGGCGATCAGCGGCAAACGGTAAGCATATTTTAAGGCTCTGGCCGCATAGGCCACGAGCCAGTCGTGGGCATGGACGAGATGGGCGCCGTCTAAATCGTTTAGAAGCGGGATGGCCCTTTCCAGCATGGCTACGTTGAGTTGAGCAACCCAGGTCACAAAGTTTGGTGAAGAAACCTGGTAGGGGTTTACCCGGTGGACTTCTACTCCGTTGACCTGTTCGTACTCCGGAATTCCGGGTTCGCCGCAGGTAATTAAATGGACTTCTTCCCCGAAAGACGCTAAAGCGGAGGTTAAATCGTAAACATGGGGAGCAATTCCGCCCACC
Organism: Armatimonadota bacterium; assembly: GCA_023511535.1. GTDB lineage: Bacteria > Bacillota > Desulfotomaculia > Desulfotomaculales > Nap2-2B > JAIMBK01. Next base: position 3,909 of record JAIMBK010000040.1, on the reverse strand, counting down.
GTCCTCGGCGGGTACTCCCAGGAAAGCATGACGATCCGCATGGAAACGCCTCCGTATAAGTACAGGAATTGGGAATTAGGAATTAGGAATTGGGGATCATGGATCAGGTTTAATTCCCGCCCCCGGGCACGGATTTTTTATGCAATCCAGCTTACATATCAGTCTAATCAGAGCGGCCTTAGGCGGGATTCCCTTGGGTGAATTCCGGCAGCCGTCCGTTGTGAATTTCAAAGCTCCAGTTCAAGCCGTTGTTATTGTCCCAGTTGTTTGCGCTGTCCCGGAAACAAAAGTTAAAGCGGCTTTCCGCAGGCATTTCGATTGTCTTTACCCAGCCCCAGCCGGTGCGGGACATTTTCAAGTCGCTGACGTTCTGCCAGTTCCGGCTGTCGCCAAAGCCGACGCGCAAATAGACCTGATCGGCTCCACTTTTCGCCAGGAGCCCGTTATATAAAATGGTGATTTCGTCGCCGGCCGTAATCGGCGTGGGATCTACCACCACGCCCCCGGGGTAATCGGCGTCGTGCATGGCTTTCAGCCTTCCCGGCCAGCCTCCGAAGTTAGTTGGATGCGCCATCTCTTTTCCCTCCCTGAAATGTAAAAAAAGACTACAGGGTTATTATTATTGGCGAAAAGTTTTTTTATGCATGAAAGATAGAGGAGCAGAGGTACAAAGGCACTGAGGAGCAAAGGAGCGAGTTGAAAGATGGCACTGAGGTACAGTGAAAGAGTAGCTTTAATGTGTAGTCTGAGGATCACCGAATTGAACCGGAGACGGGACAAAAAGCAAAGGCACAGAAAGAGAGAATTTTCTCCGTCTGTGCCCTGGGTTTACTTCTTCCTTAAGATTCTTTAGCCTTTTTCAATGTCCGCCTTGGTTTTTCCCCTGGCGCCCCGACACCTCTGTCCCTTTGTTCCTCTATCCCTTTGTGCCTTTGTGCCTCTGTCCCTTTGTGCCTTTCCCTGCCTTACTCCCCAAAATAGTCTTCGTAGATATACATTAACTCTTTATCAAACAACGGGCGCTTCAAGGAAACGCAATACGAACGCACCTTGGCCAGCAGTTCCTGGGCTTTAAACTCGCTTAAATGGATTCCGTACTCGGCAAATTTGGCCTTCAAGGCCGCCGTGCCGGAATGTTTGCCGATGACAATCTGGCGCTCCAGGCCCACTTCTTCCGGATGAAATGCCTCGTAGGTCTTCGGGTTTTTCAGTGCCCCGTCGGCGTGGATGCCCGACTCGTGGGCGAACATGTTGGAACCCACAATAGCCTTCCAGGCCGGCAATTCCCTGCCCGACGCCCGGGAAACGTACTCGGCCACCTCCCGGAACATCTCCGTTTTAAAGCCTAAATCAATGCCGGCCAGATGCTTTAAGGCCATTACCACTTCTTCCAGGGCGGCGTTGCCGGCCCGCTCGCCCAGGCCGATCACCGTGACGCCGATCCAGTTGGCCCCCGCCCGTACGCCGGCCAGGGCGTTGGCGGTGGCCATCCCGAAGTCGTTGTGGGTGTGCATTTCGATATCGATATCCACGTGATCGAGGATTGTTTTAATCCGTTCGTAAGTGGTAAAAGGCTCCAGGATGCCTACGGTATCGCAGTAACGGAGCCGGTCCGCCCCGGCCTCTTTAGCCGCCTTCGCAAATTGTAAAAGAAAGTTTATGTCCGAACGGGAAGCGTCCTCGGCGTTCGCCGATACGTACAGACCGTGCTTTTTCGCAAACTCAACCGCCTTGACCATTTGCTCCAGGACCCATTCCCGGCTGGTCTGCAATTTATATTTAATGTGGATATCCGAAGTGGAAATCGAAATGGCGACGGCATCCACGCCACATTCCAAAGAGGCTTCGATATCTTGAATAACCGGCCGGTTCCAGCCCATGATGCTGGCCTTTAACCCCAGCTTGCAAATCTCCATAATGGCTTCTTTCTCGTCGCCGCCCATTACCGGAATGCCCGCTTCAATCTGGTGCACGCCCATTTCATCGAGAAACCTGGCGATGCGCACCTTTTCCCGGTTGGCAAAGACCACACCCGCCGTCTGTTCACCGTCCCTTAAGGTGGTGTCGACAATATAGATCTTTCTTTCGCTCATGCCTCATGCCATCCTTTCCAAAAAGTAAACTAACCATGATCTTACCACGGAATCAGTTAGTTGAAAATACAGCTACACATGTATACATGGGGAAGACCGGTACGAGTGCACCTCCGCCTCTAATCCCGGAAGCCCGTTTCTCCGGCGGGTACCGTCCGGGCGCGCCGATATTGCACACGTTTTAGAACAAGCCGTCTTCCAGGGTACTCCCCCACCGCTGCGCCTGCTTATCTGCTCATCCTGTCGATCCGGCTCAACCGGCCGACGCTTCGGACTTCCTGCCGCCGGCCAGTTCCGGCGAAAGGGCCTTCTCTTTAATTTCCTTTCCCGCCGCCGCAAGAAAGCTCTCCAGGGACATCCCGCCCAGGTCCCCGCTTTGCCGGTGGCGCACGGAAACGGAGCGTCCGGCCGCTTCCCGGTCGCCGACCACCAGCATGTAAGGGATTTTTTGTACCTGCGCCTCGCGAATTTTATAATTCACCTTTTCGTTGCGCTCGTCAATTTCGGCCCGGAACCCCGCCTCCAGCAGGCGCCCCAATACCTCCCGGGCGTAAGGCAGGTGGCGGTCCGTGATGGGCAGCACCCGCACCTGCACGGGCGCCAGCCACAGCGGAAAAGCGCCGGCGAAATGCTCCGTCAGGATGCCGATAAAGCGCTCCAGGCTGCCGAAAATCACCCGGTGGATCATCACCGGCCGGTGCCTGGCGCCGTCTTCGCCGACGTAAGTGAGGTCGAACTTCTCGGGCATTAAAAAATCCAGCTGGACGGTCCCGCATTGCCAGGTGCGGCCCAGGCAGTCTTCCAGGTGAAAGTCTATTTTCGGTCCGTAAAAGGCGCCGTCCCCCTCGTTAACTTTATATTCCATTCCCTTGTCCGCCAGGGCATCTTTGAGGGCGTTGGTGGCCAGCTCCCAGATCTCGTCGGAGCCCATGGCGTTTTCGGGTTTGGTGGAAAGCTCCACGTGGTAGTTAAACCCAAAGATTTTATAGAAATAATCCACCAGGTCAATGACCCCGATAATTTCCTCCTTCACCTGGGAAGGCAGCATGAAAATGTGGGCGTCGTCCTGGGTAAAGCAGCGCACCCGCAAAAGGCCGTGCAGGACGCCGGAGAGCTCGTGGCGGTGGACCAGGCCCAGTTCGGCCATCCGGATGGGCAGTTCCCGGTAGCTGTGCAGGCGGGTGCGGTAAACCAGGATGCAGCCGGGGCAGTTCATCGGCTTGATGGCGTAATCCAGACCGTCGATTTTGGTAAAGTACATGTTTTCCCGGTAGTGGTCCCAGTGGCCCGAGCGCTCCCACAGGGCCCGGTTTAAAATAACGGGCGTACGGATTTCCCGGTAGCCGTGCCGGTGGTGCTCCTCCCGCCAGAACTGCTCCAGCTCGTTCCGGATGATCATCCCTTTCGGATGGAAAAAGGGGAATCCCGGCCCTTCTTCCTGAATGCTGAACAAATCCAGCTCCGCCCCCAGACGCCGGTGGTCGCGGCGCCTGGCTTCCTCCAGGCGGAACAGATGCTCCTCGAGCTGCGCTTTCTTCGGGAAAGACGTGCCGTAAATCCGCTGCAGCATTTTATTTCTTTCGTCGCCGCGCCAGTAGGCCCCGGCCACGCCGGTCAGCTTGACCGCTTTCAGCCGGCCCGTGGAGGGAACGTGCGGCCCGGCGCAAAGGTCGGTAAATTCGCCCTGGGTGTAACAGGAAATCACGGCGTCTTCAGGAAGATCGTCAATCAATTCAACCTTGTAAATTTCCCCGGCTTCGGCAAACTTCCGCCGGGCTTCCTCCCGGCTTAACTCCTGCCGCCGGAAAGGATAGTC
>JAIMBK010000039.1 GCA_023511535.1 Armatimonadota bacterium | reverse complement strand
AATTAGGGGTAAATACTTTTACATAATTATTTTCATTACTTTATGGCGAGAACGAATGTTCTCATGGGCAACTCCCTTAAAAGCAGGAATTAGGGGTTAGGAATCAGGGTTAGATATTTTTGTTAAATAGCTATTCTTACGCTTATGTGGTAAATCTTGCTTTAATCCGCTCCCTCAGTTAATTTATTCACCCTCCGGGGGCTTCCCGCCGGTACACCACCCGGCCGCCGACAATGGTTGCCACCGGCAGCCCCTTCAGGCGCCAGCCGGCAAAGGGGGTGTTGCGCCCCTTGCTGGCAAACCGGGCCGGGTCCACGACCGCTTCCAGTTCCGGATCGATGATGGTGAGATCGGCATCCGCCCCTGCTTCCAGGGTTCCTTTCGGAATGCCCAGGATGCGGGCGGGATTGATTGTTAATTTGGCGATAGCCTCGATGGGATCGAGGATGCCGGGATGCACCAGCTTCGTCCAGACCAGCCCCACGGCCGTTTCCAGGCCCACCATCCCGAAGGGGGCGTTGCCGTATTCCACGTCTTTTTCCTCCGGGGCATGCGGCGCGTGGTCGGTGGCGATTACATCGATGGTGCCGTCGCGCAGCCCCGCGCAAATGGCCTGCACGTCGGCGGCGCTGCGCAGGGGCGGGTTTACTTTGGTGTTGGGGTCAAAGCCGAGCACCGCCTCATCGGTCAGGGAAAAATGATGAGGAGTCGCTTCCGCCGTCACGGCAAGCCCTTTCGCTTTCGCCTGCCGCACCAGTTCCACCGCCCCGGCCGTGCTGACGTGCGCAATGTGCAATTTGCAGCCGGTGGCTTCGGCCAAAATAATATCCCGGGCCACCATGACTGTTTCCGCTGCCGCCGGGATGCCTTTCAACCCCAGCACGGTGGAAAAGTACCCTTCGTGAACGAGCCCGCCGGCCGACAAACCGGTATCCTCGCAGTGCTCGATAATCGGCAGGCCGAGCATCCGGGCGTATTGCATGGCCCGGTACAGCACACCGGAGTCGGCCACGCAGTGGCCGTCGTCGGAAAAAGCCACCGCCCCGGCCTCTTTTAGATCGGCCATTTCGGCCAGTTCCCGGCCGGCGCAACCGGCCGTGATGGCGCCGATAGGAAATACGTGCACCGCCCCTTTTTCGCGGGCCCTCAAGCGGATGTATGTGATGACCGTTTTATTGTCCGCCACCGGATTTGTATTCGGCATACAGGCGACGCTGGTAAAACCCCCGCGGGCCGCGGCCCGGGTTCCTGTTTCAATGGTCTCCTTTGCCTCAAAACCGGGCTCCCGCAAGTGGACGTGCAGGTCAACAAGACCGGGAGTGACCAGCTTTCCGGAAGCGTCAAGGAGCTCTATCTCGCCATTGGCAAGATTTTCTCCGCCACCGACAGCCACAATCTTTCCTTCGCTGATCAGCACATCGCCCGGAAACATCCGCCGGGCAACGGGGTCGACGATTGTCCCGCCCTTGATGAGCAGCTTCATGAATTTAACCTTCCCCTCCGCTAAGCAGGTAGAGAATGGCCATCCTTACGGCCACTCCGTTGGTAACCTGTTCATTGATTACCGCTCTCTGATGTTCGGCCGCCCCGGCGCTGATTTCCACTCCCCGGTTCACCGGCCCGGGGTGCATCACCAGGGCATCCGGCTTCGCCAGGGATAACCTTTCCGGGGTTAAACAATAAAGGCGGCTGTACTCCCGCAGGCTCGGGAACAGGGCCGCCTTTTGCCTTTCCAGCTGGATGCGCAACATCATCACCACGTCTGCCTCTTTGAGCGCTTCCTCCATCCGGTGGTGGACGCTTACGCCCATCCGTTCCACGTCCTTGGGAATCAGGGTGGCCGGACCGCAAACGGAAACGGTCGCCCCCATTTTTAAGAAACCCCAGATGTTGGAACGGGCTACCCGGCTGTGCAAAATATCGCCGATAATGGTTAATTTAATCCCTTTCAGACTGCCTTTTTTTTCTTTCACCGTAAACAAATCCAACAGCGCCTGGGTGGGGTGCTCGTGGGCGCCGTCGCCCGCGTTCACCACCGGGGCGGCAATCGTCCCGGCCAGCAACTGCGGCGCGCCGGCCAGCGGGTGCCGGAGAACCACCGCATCCGCGCCAAGGGCTTCAATGGTGCGGGCGGTGTCCTTTAAGCTTTCCCCTTTGACCACGCTGCTGGCGGACGCGGAGATGTTGATGCAGTCGGCGCTTAAGTACTTGGCGGCCAGCTCAAAGGAAACGCGCGTCCGGGTGCTGGGCTCGTAAAAAACATTGACTACCGTGCGCCCCCGCAAAGCGGGCACTTTTTTAATCGGCCGGGAAAGGATCTCTTTCATCCGGGCCGCCGTATCCAGGATCAGTTCGATTTCTTCGGTTTTGATCGTGGCCAGTCCCAGCAGGTCTTTATTTTGAAGCTTCATCAGTTACCTCCGATAACGGTCATCAGTTGTCGGACGTCAGAATAAAATCCCTTTTCCTGAACACCCCAGGTAACTTCCGAGGAAAAAGCGGGCGAAACTTTTTGATTACTCTAAAATGACGACTCGCTCCTCGCCGTCGGTTTCCTGCAGGCGCACCGCCACCACTTCCCGGCGCGCGGTAGGCACGTTTTTCCCCACGTAATCGGCGCGGATGGGCAGTTCCCGGTGTCCCCGGTCGATGAGCACGGCCAGCTGAATCAACTTCGGCCGGCCTAAATCGATAATCGCGTCCAGGGCTGCGCGCACCGTGCGCCCCGTGAAGATGACGTCGTCAACCAAAACAATTTTTTTATTTTCCACCGGAAAAGGAACATCGGTTTTGCGCAGCAAAGGCTGGTGGCTTAAAACGGTGAGGTCGTCGCGGTAAAGGGTGATGTCCAGGATGCCTACGGGCACGGAGCTGCCCTCAATCTCTTGAATGTAGCGGGACAACCGTCCGGCCAGCGGGACGCCCCGGCGTTGAATGCCGATTAAAGCCAGATTATCCGTCCCTTTGTTGCGCTCCACAATCTCGTGCGCAATTCTGACCAGGGCCCGGCGGATTCCTTCCGCATCCAGGATCCGGGCTTTCTGGCGCAAGACATTCTCGTTCATTATTCCGCCACCTTAGCAAAAATGCCTGCTTACACCGGTAAGCAGGCATAGTTTAGCCGTCCGTCAGCTTTCCTATGTTCCTTACCGGCCTCGCTGGACCGGGTTTAAAGGATCCTGACCAAAGTAAAGCTTATCAGAAACCATCTTGCCTGTCAAGAGATTTTTTCTTGACACGGGTAGTTTAACAAACTAAAATTGAAATAAATCAGGAATGGAGGACAAAAAGGTTTCGTTGCGGTAGCGGAAAGGAGGGGGAAGGTGACCCTCACCAGGCGCCGGAAGGAGTTTCTCAGCAAAATTGTCAAGATTTACAAAAAAACCGGTGAACCCGTCCACTACGCAACCGTAGCCCAATCCCTGGCGGTAAGCAAGTGGACGGCCTACGACGTGCTGCGGGAACTGGAAAAAGAGGGCCTGTTGACCATGGAGTACGCCATCAACCGGGAGGATCGCCTTCCCGGCCGTTCGCAGGTTTTATTCCGGCCAACCCCTTTAGCCATGCGCCTTTCGGAAATAGAAGAAGCAGAAAATTTGCCCGGCGAAGACTGGCTGCTGGTCAAAAAACGGCTCTTGAGCGTATTTGACAATATTAAAAACCTGGGCGCCAAAAAAATAATCGACGAACTGCTCGAAGAAATGCAGACAATTGAAAAGCCCATCACCTACAGTGCCTACACGATTACGCTGCTCACCGCCTACCTTTATTCCCTGGGGAGCCGGGGAATTCACCTGGTGGAGAGTTTTCTCCATCCTGCCCCTAAACCGGAATTAATTTTGAGTCTGTTCGCCGGCACAGTTCTGGGTGTAGCCATGAAAAGCATGAAAGAAGCAATGACCGCCAAACTGGCCTCGAAAATAGGAGTATTTCAAAGGCACGTTTCCGAATTCAGCCGGAACGAAAGAAAACTGCTGGTCAATTTCCTCGGGGAAAACCTGCAACGGGTAACCATTTAACAAAAAAATTTGCATATTTATTTGGTCTTTTGGGTATGATGATCTCAATAAATAATGGTTGGGGAAGAAAATACCGGGGGTGATGGAAAGATGGACAGGTGATTGCTTAAATAATTGCCAGACAGGAAGCACGCGGTATGCTGGCGGCACTACCGGAAGGTTTAGTCTGACTATCTATAAAAGTTAGGGAGGGAAAACTATGCGCAGGGCACCTTTTAATCTTTTTCACGCCCGAAACTTCCTGGCCGCACAAATTTTATTCCGCATCATCGCTTACCTGGAAAAAAACCCGGAAGCCAACTTCCCCAGGCTTTTAGCCATTGCCAGAAAAATAGCTGTTTTGCAGGGTCACAAAGAACAGGTCGACCGGGTGGCCGCAGTTTACCGGGACAACCCGGCCATTCACCGGTACGTGAATCACCTGCTCACCAACATGCATCCCAATGTGAAAAAACGCCTGGGCCACAACTGGTTCATCAGTTCGATGCTGCTCGGAATCCCTTACCGGCAAAACCTGTCTTCAAAAATCGGCGTCCACATTCCCAATTTTATCCTGGTCGATCCCACCAGCGCCTGCAACCTGGGGTGCGCAGGCTGCTGGGCCGGAAAATATTCCAGGCGGAACTCCCTTAGCCTGGAGCGGCTGGACCGGCTTTTTACGGAAGCAAAAGACCTGGGTATCTACTGGATTGTCCTTTCGGGCGGCGAGCCGCTTTGCTACCCCCACCTGTTTGATTTGCTCGCCAAGCATAACGATATGGCCTTTATGTGTTACACCAACGGAACTTTGATCAACGAAAAAGTTGCCGATCAAATTATCGAAGTGGGTAACTTTACACCGGCCATCAGCCTGGAAGGGTGGAAAGAAACCACGGACGCCCGCCGGGGGGCCGGCACTTTCGACAAAATCATGCGGGCCATGGATCTGTTGAAAGAAAGAGGAGCGGTTTTCGGAGTTTCGATCACCATTACGCGGCATAACGTGATGGAAGTAACCAGCGATGAGTTTATTGATTTTCTTATCGAAAAAGGCGCCGTTTACGGCTGGACTTTCCATTACATTCCCATCGGACGCAACCCCAATGTCGATTTAATGGTAACGCCGGAACAAAGGGCGTACCTGGCCGAACGGATTCCGTATATCCGTACCCATAAACCGATCCAGATTGCTGATTTCTGGAACGATGGCGAATTGGTGGGCGGCTGCATCGCCGGCGGGCGGAGCTACTTCCACATCAACGCCCGGGGTGACGTGGAACCCTGCGCTTTCGTGCACTTCGCCCTGGATAACATCAACGAGAAAAGCCTGCTGGAAGTTATCCAGTCACCCTTGTTTAAAGCCTACCAAAAACGACAGCCCTTTAACTCCAATTTACTTTGCCCCTGCCCGATCATCGACAACCCGCAGGCGCTCCGGGACATCGTGCGCGAGTCCGGCGCCCGTCCCACCCATGAAGGGGCGGAAACCGTCCTGGAAGGAACCATCGCCCGCTTTTTAGACCGCCGCTCGGCAGAATGGGGCAAGGTGGCCGACGACATTTGGGCGGCGCGGCACGGGACCAAAAAGGCGGAAGGGTTTTAAGAAGAAGGCACCAAAAAGGCAAAGGCACTGAGGAGCAAAGCAAGGGACAATTACTTTCTGGTCGACCCCGGTATTTCCAGGAGAGGTTCCGACACTCAAACCGGAGAATTGCCAGTTCTCCGGTTTTTTTATTTGGCGCCGAATTTTTTCCTTGTTTCTCTTTCCCGGTTATATTAAAATTGGGTCGTAAATGATACTCCCGGGAGGAAGAACATGGCGAACATTGCACCAATCAGAGGGCTGCGCTATACGGCAAAGGCGGGCTCAATGAGCGACCTGGTCGCCCCGCCCTACGACGTTATTGATGAAGCTGCCCAGGAACGTTACTACCGGCGCCATCCATATAACATTATCCGCCTGGAATACGGAAAAATCTACCCTGAAGACAGCCCTGAAAACAACCGTTACACGCGCGCGGCGGCCGATTTTTTGGCCTGGCAAAAAGAGGGGATCCTGGCGCGGGAAACGGCTCCGGCCCTTTACCGTTACGAGCAAAAATTTACTCACGAAGGGGAGTTGAAAACCCGCCGCGGCCTGGTCTGCGGAGTAAAATTAGAGCCATACGAAAGGGGAGTGGTTTTACCCCACGAAGAAACCCTGCCCAACCACAAGGCCGACCGCCTGGCGTTGATGCGCGCCTGCCGCGCCAATTTCAGCCCTATTTTCGGCCTTTTTACCGATCCGGAAAAAATCGTCGAACAGTACCTGGTAAACGGCGGAAACCGGCCGCCGGACCTTTCCTTTGCCGACGAAAACGGTCAGCAGCACAATTTATGGATCATCACGGATCAAAATACGATTGCCCGGGTCCAGCAGGCCATGGCCGGCAAACGCATCTACATCGCCGACGGTCACCACCGTTACGAAACCGCCCTCAACTACCGGAACGAACGGCGAGCCCGGGAGAAAGCTGCTGACGAAAAGGAACATCTTTACGATTACGTCCTGATGACCCTGGTCAACCTTTACGACCCCGGCCTGGTGATCCTGCCCACCCACCGGCTGATCCGCAACGTTCCCGACCTGGTTCTGGAGAAACTGCTCGCCGGCATCGAAGAAAACTTTTCCGTCGAAAGGTTCCCCCTCGCCCCCGGGCGGGAAAATTTACGGACGTTCCGGAAAGTTTTGCGCGAACGGGGAGAGGCTGCCGGCTGCCGGACACCCGGAGGGCCGCCCGGGCAGATTCGCCATCCGCACGTTTTTGGCTTCTACGGCGGAGGCGGGGCGCTTTATTTGCTTACCCTGAAGGAGCCTTCCGCCCTGGCGCGGGCGGCGGGCGACCATCATTCACCCGCCTGGCAAAACCTGGACGTTGCTGTGTTGCACACCTTAATTCTGGATCGACTGCTGGGAATCGGAAAAGAACAGCTGGCCGGGGAAGGTTACGTAACCTACACCAGGGAGGAGGAAAGGGCGCTGGCGGCGGTGGACAACGGGGAGCACCAGCTGGCCTTTTTCCTCAACCCCACCATGGTGGAAGAAGTAATCGCGGTGGCTGCCGCCGGGGAAAAAATGCCGCAAAAATCCACTTATTTTTACCCCAAGTTAATTACCGGTTTGGTGATCAATCCCCTGGAGTAAAAGGAAAAAGGCACAAAGGCAACAGGCACAAAGGCACAAAGGAAAAGGCCGCCATGCCACTTTCGGGGCACCAACAGAGAACGAAGAAGAGCGGTCTGTTGTTCGATTTGCCAGGAGCGACATATGCGGAGGGCCGGTAACGAGACACGGCGCAGCCTATGTTCAGGATAAAGTGCCCCTATGTCTTTTTATGCCTCACTGCCTTTGTGCCTTGTGCCTCTTCTCAACAGGCCGAATAAGAACTCCAATTCCTTTACCCTCAACACCCGGCAGCACAAGACGTAAATCAGCCCGCCGCCGGCAATTAAAACAGCCAGGCGCAAGCCCTGCCGCGCAAAACCCGGCCAGCCGCCGCCCCCGTCCGGGGCCGTCCGGCCGGCAAAGGCCGTCCAGCCGGCGGCGTCCAGACCATACGTCGCGAGCCACCACACCGCCGCTCCCATGCAAAATGCTGCCGCCGCAATGCGCGCGGTTTCGCGCAGCAAAAACAGGCCGCCGATCTGCCCTAAACGCCGGCGCAGAAAAATAAACAACAGGAAGCAGGCCAGGGCGGCCGCAAGGGAGGAGGCCAGGGCCAACCCCCCGTGGGCCAGGTAGCGTACAAGGATCAGATTTAAAATTACATTGGTGACCACCGCCGCCACGCCGGTCCACATCGGGGTTACCGTATCCTGAAGAGCATAAAAAGCCCTGTTGAGCAAATCACGCCAGACTAAAAAGATTAAACCCAAAGCATAAAAAAGGAGGGCGACGGCGGTCATCCGGGTGTCGTTGGCGTCGAAAGCCCCGCGCTGAAACAGGAACTGGACGAGATCGTGCCGCAAAACAATCAACCCCACGGTCAAGGGAAGCATCAGAAAAGCCAGCAGGGTGGCGCCCCGGCCCAGCGCCTGGTGCAAACCGTTCAGATCGGCCAGCGCCGTTCGTTCGGTCAAGGAAGGGTATAAAACAGTGATCAGGGGAACGGCAAACAGCCCCTGCGCGATGCCCAGGGCCCGCTGCGCGTAACTCAACGCTGAAATGCTCCCCTCGGCCAGTCCGGAGGCCAGCATCCGGTCGACGATCACATTTAACTGGTTTGCCCCCATCCCGATTATAACCGGAACGGCCAGCAAAAGCATTTTCCGCAAAACGGGGTGGCGCCAGTTCAGTATCCGGCGGTAGCGAATCCCATACCGGGAAAGGGCCGGCACCTGAATGAGAAACTGGCTCACCGTGGCCAGCACCGTCGCCCAGGCTACGCCGGAAATGCCGCCAAAGATACCGGCCAGAAAAATGCCGCTGATCATAATCAGATTATAAGGGATGCCCATGAGGGCCGGCAGGGTAAAATGCTGGTGGGCGTTCAGCACCCCTTGCGCCCAGCCGACCAGGCCCATCAGGACCACCATGGGCAGCATAATCCTGACCAGACCCACCGTGAAAGAAGCCTGGGCGGGGGAAAAGCCGGGCGCCAGCATTTTCACCAGCCAGGGGGCCAGCGGGAGCCCCAGGCAGACGATCGCCGCCAGCATAATCAGCAGGGCGTGAAAGCTTGCCCAGAGAATGCCGGCCAGCTCCCGGCGCTTCTCCGGCTGATGAATATACTCACTAAAAACGGGAATTCCTACCGTAGTAATGGCGCTTCCCACGATCCCGAAAAAAACGGCCGGAATCACCAGGGCCACCAGGTAGGCGTCGGTAACCGCACTGGCCCCAAAGACGGCGGCCAGGGCAACTTCGCGGCCAAAACCCAGGAGCTTGCTTAAAATGGTCGCTCCCGTCACAATTGCCGCCGCGCGGGCAATTTTTCTTCCTTCGAACACTTCTGGTTTTCCTCCCGGTTTATTTTACCTTACCGCACCGGATCCGACAAGCCGGAAGAAAATTAAATCGCCGGAAGGATTACCTCTCCCTTTGCCGAATAAATATGGAGAAATGTTTTTAATTTTATGAAAGGGGGCAAGTCCATGCTGGATAAATTAATCCCGCAGGAAAAAACCCGGGCTTTTTTTCAATCCGGCAGCACCGTTGCCATCGGCGGCCAGTCCGTCTTCCTGAACCCCATGGGTTTAATTAAAGAGCTGGCGAAAAGCGGCTGCAACTCTTTAAACCTCGTGGCCTCCCCCGTAGGCGGGCTGGGCATTGACCTGCTCATCGGCGCGGGCCTGGTCGAATCGGTAGAATTCGCCCAGATCAGTTTATGGGAATACGGCCTGGCGCCAAATCTGCGGCGCTATGCGGAGAGCGGGCGGATTAAACTCAGGGAGCACGCCTGAACGAGCTTCTTTGCCGGGCTCCAGGCTGGAGCCATGGGTCTGCCTTTTTTGCCCGTCCGGGGCTTAATCGGCACCGATTACCTGCGTATCCGCCCCGATTTTCAAATCATCAAAAATCCCTACGGGGACGACGACCTGGTCGCCATTCCGGCCGTCAAGCCGGACCTGCTGTTGATGCACGCCTATAGAGCGGACCGATCCGGCAATGTCCTGACGGACAAACGCGAAAGCGATCCGCTCCTGGCCAGGGCGGCGGAACACGTCATCGCCACGGCGGAAGAAATTGTTCCCGCTTTAGAACCGGAAGCGGACAAGGTAATTATTCCGGGAATCTACATCGATGCCGTGGTCCACCTGCCCGGCGGAGCCAAACCGACTGCCTGTCCGGGATATTACGATATCCAGGACGAGGAGATCCGGCGCTATCTGCAGGCGGCCCGGACGCCGGAAACCTTCGCCCGCTACCTGGAAGAATTCCTCGCCTGAAAACCTTTGTCTGGCAATGGAGGTGAACAAAATGTCCAGTCCGCATTATACTCCGGAAGAATTAATGGCCGTACTGATCAGCCGGGAAGTGCGCGACGGCGAACGGGTGGGGGTGGGTACCCTTTCCCCCGCGGTGGCGGCGGGATGCATCCTGGCGCACCATACGCACGCCCCCAACGCCACCCTGGCAATCTGGCGGTTTCAAGAATACTGGCCTTTTACCGAAGGCATGAAAGAAATGTTTGACCTGGGCCAGCGCGGCAAAGTGGACCTGTTTTTCTTAAGCGGGGCGCAAATCGATCAATTCGGCAACACCAACCTGGTCGCCATCGGCGACTACGACCGCCCCAAAGTCCGCCTGCCCGGCGGGGCGGGCTCGGGGACTTTATCTTACACCGTCCCCCGGATCATTTTATTCCAGACCAGCCATTCCAGACGGGCGTTCGTCGAAAAGGTGGATTTCATCACGGCAACCAACGATCCACCACCAAACGTGTATCGCCGCGGAAAATTCAACAGGTGCATCACCCCGCTGGCCGTTTTAAATTTCGAGGGGGAGAGGCCCGTCCTGGAGGCCGTCAACCCCGGCGTAACCGTGCAGCAGGTGGTGGAAAACACGGGCTTTCCATTGGTCATCCCCGCCCCGGTGCCCGAAACCCCGCCGCCGACGGACGAAGAATTGTGTGTCCTGCGCACCGTGGTAAAAGAAAAGGTGCAGACCGTTTATCCTCAATTTGCTGCGGCCGCTTTCCGGAATGAGGACTGAGCCCTGCATCTTGACTATTTTTTTAACTAATGATAAAGTTTAGTTAAGTAAAGGAGGAAGGTCGAAAGCATGACGGTAGACTGGGGTCCTTTTTACACAGCCTTAATCATCGTCGGTCTCATCGGTGTACTGGCCGGAATTTTTGCCGGGCCGCTCAACCGGGTTATCGAAAAGGTGGAAGAAAAAGCATCAGGAAGAACCACCCATCATTTATAAACAAAAGATTTACCGTAAGCCGGTTTAACCTCCCACGGCTTACGGTTTTTCATTTACGGTGATTTTTTGCATAAACCCGGTGATCGTGATATACTAAAAATAATAATCATAAAGCTTGCGGAAACGGATTCTCACCGGTAAAAGAGGTGTGTTTTTTGATTATTTCCAAAAAGCGTTTGGTGACGGCAATTGCAATCGCCGTTCTCTTACCTGTCTTTCTTCCAGGATGCGCCTCCAGAAAAGATAACGCCCCCCAACAGGCCCCCGCAGAAAATCGGGAACCGTTTAAAGCAGCCGTCTATTACGTAAAAATTCAAAACCAGGAAGAATATCTGGTCAGGGAAATCCATCCCCTTCCGGAGACGAAAGACAAACTGAAAGCGGCAGCCCAGGAGTTAATAGCAGGTGAACCGATAACCGAAGGGGCGGAAAAAATTTTCCCCGCCGGGACAAAAATCCTCGGCATAACCGTAGAAAACGGCCTGGCCACCGTCAACTTTTCCCGGGAGGTTCTGCAGGCCAGCGTCGGCTCGGAAGGGGAAGCGCTGGGCATCCAAAGCATGGTGAATACCTTGACGGAATTCCCGGAGGTCCGGGCGGTTTCTTTTCAGGTGGAAGGCAAACTGGACGCGCGGACCAAAGACTGGTGGGGGCACGTGGGTTTATATAACCAGCCCTTTCACCGGGATCTCTCCAGGGTTTACGAACCCGCCATTTGGGTCACCCACCCGGTAGAAAACCAGATCATCAGCGTCCCCCTGCTGGTCAAAGGCAGTGCCAGAGTGTTTGAAGGAACTGTTTCCGTCCGGCTCATTGACAAAAACGGTAAAATCCTTACGGAAGGCCACACTACCGCTTCCCAAGAAGCCCCTGGACGCGGCGATTTTGAGTTAAGCTTGAAATTCGAACCTCTCCCGGCCGGCCAGGGCGCCCTGGAGGTTTTTGAAATAAGCGCCAAAGACGGCGCCGAACTGAACAAAGTAACCGTCCCCGTGAGGTGGCAGTAAAAAGCAGTCGTCGGTCGTCAGAGGCCGGACGTGGAAACTACCTTTTGAAAGCAAAGGTAAAAAACATATTTTCCTATGTACCTTTGTGCCTGTTGCCTCTGTGCCTTTATTTTCAAAGGAGTTGGAACTGATGGCAGCAAAAAGCAGAAACATTGTCAAAAACGTCAGAAAACCCGCCGCTCCGGAAAAACCGGCGGGGGAAACCACTGCCGAACTGGTTCAGCGCGTCAAAAGGGACATGCTTTGGGTTGCGGCCAGCGCGTTGGCGGCCATGGCCCTGGGACTGGTTGCCGGCCAGCTGATTAAATTTTAGCCTGCTTCTTCGGCCGGAGGCGCCTGGGCCTCCGTTACGGGCCGCAGCCGGGCGTCCCTGCCCTGCAATTCCAGGCGCAGCTCAATAATTAAATCGCGGAGTTCGGCTGCCCGCTCGAATTCCAGATGCCGGGCACATTCCCGCATTTCTTTCTCCAGCCTGGCGATCAGCTGCCGGAGCTCTTTCTTTGTCCGTTTTGCCTTGCCTGCCCCCGGCTCAACGGGAACAACCGGTTTCGGCGAAACGGGCCGGGTGGCTTCAATAACCGCGCGCACCGCCTTTTGGACCGTCTGCGGAGTAATCCCGTGGCGGCGATTGTACTCCATTTGCAGGCGCCGCCGCCGTTCGGTCTCCTCGATGGCCCGGCGCATGGAAGCAGTCAGCTGGTCGGCGTACATAATGACCTTGCCCTCCACGTTACGCGCCGCCCGGCCGATGGTTTGAATCAAAGAGCGCTCCGAACGCAGGTAGCCCTCCTTGTCGGCATCCAGAATGGCCACCAGGCTTACCTCCGGCAAATCCAGCCCTTCGCGCAATAAATTAATCCCCACCAGCACGTCAAAGGTGCCCAGGCGCAAATCCCGGATAATTTCCATCCGCTCCAAAGCGTTGATGTCCGAGTGCATATACCGGACTTTGATCCCCAGGCCGCGCAAGTAGTCCGTCAGGTCTTCGGCCATTTTTTTGGTCAGCGTGGTAATCAGAACCCGTTGACCCTTGGCCACCCGGCCCTTAATCTCACCCACCAGATCGTCGATCTGACCCCTGGTGGGGCGGACGGACAACTCCGGATCCACCAGCCCCGTCGGCCGGATAATCTGCTCCACCACCTGAGCGCTGTGCTCCAGTTCGTAAGGGCCGGGCGTGGCGGAAACAAAAATCACCTGGTTAATCCGCCGTTCGAATTCGGAAAAGGTCAGCGGCCGGTTATCAAATGCGCTGGGCAGCCGGAAGCCGTACTCCACCAGGGCCGTCTTCCGGGACCGGTCCCCCTCGTACATGCCCCGCACCTGCGGAAGAGCCACGTGGGACTCGTCGACAAACATTAAAAAGTCGTCCGGAAAATAATCCAGCAGGGTGTACGGAGGTTCCCCCGGCGCGCGCCCGGTCAGGTGCCGGGAGTAATTTTCAATCCCCTTGCAGTAACCCATCTCCCGCATCATCTCAATTTCAAAAGTAACGCGCTGCTCCAGGCGCTGGGCTTCCAAAAGCTTCCCCCGGCCGCGCAGTTCCGTCAGGCGTTCCGCCAGCTCCTGCTCGATAGCCGCGATGGCCCGCTCCATCCGGGGACGGGAAACGGTGTAGTGGCTGGCCGGAAAAATCGAAACGTGCTGGCGCTCGCCTAAAATTTCCCCGGTAAGCACGTCGAACTCCAGGATCCGCTCCACTTCGTCGCCGAAAAAATCAAGGCGGATGGCCCGTTCGGTGGACGAGGCCGGATAAACTTCGATCACGTCGCCTAAAACGCGAAACGTGCCGCGCGTAAAGTCAATGTTGTTGCGCTGGTATTGAATGTCCACCAGCTTGCGCAAAACGGCGTCCCGGTCGTAAGCCTGGCCGCGGCGCAGGGAGACCACCAGGTCCCGGTATTCGCCCGGGTCGCCCAGGCCGTAAATACAGGACACGCTGGCCACAATGATCACGTCCCGGCGTTCAAAAAGGGCGCAGGTGGCCGAGTGGCGCAACTTATCGATTTCGTCGTTAATTGACGAATCTTTTTCAATGTAAGTATCCGTTTGGGGGATGTAAGCTTCCGGCTGGTAATAATCATAATAGCTGATAAAATACTCCACCGCGTTTTCCGGGAAAAACTCCTTAAACTCGCTGCACAGCTGGGCGGCCAGCGCCTTGTTGGGCGCCAGAACCAGCGTGGGGCGCTGGACGGCGGCAATCACCTGCGCCATCGTATAGGTTTTCCCGCTGCCCGTTACCCCCAGCAACGTCTGCATCCGGTAGCCCCGCCGGAGGCCTTCCACCAGGGCGGCAATGGCCCCGGGCTGATCTCCCCGGGGCTCGAAATCCGATTTTAAACGAAACTGCATATCGGTCACTCCCGTAAAACCAGGGGGTTAGGGATTGGGGGTAATTAAACCTTCGTGCTGTTTTTCTGCCGTACCCGCAAAGGGATGAAGGGTTTTAAAGGTTCAATCTCAAGGATTAACACCCATCATCCAGGTGTATAAAAAATGGGGAGATGGCAAGCGGTTACGGGCTATAGATGCAAACCCTCATTCCCAATTCCTCATTTTATTATACCACAAGACTCCAAACGGGTTTAAGCCCCTTCGGCGCCCCCGGCGCCCTCCTGTCCGGCCTGCCCTCCCTGGGTCGATTCAATGCGCTTGATCTCCCCCGGAATCTCCACTTCAACCGTTTTCCCTTCCTGGGTGGTAATCCGCAATTTAGTTTTCGCTTTTTGTTTCCCGCCTTCAGGTTGATTTCCCCCGCCCGCCTGCCCCCCCTGCCCACCTTCGCCCTGATCCTGGCTCCCCTCCCCGGAGCTTTCGCCGCTGCTGCCCTGACTGCTGCCCTGGCCCTGTCCCTGGCCCTGCCCTCCCTGTTCCCTGCGAATCTCCTTGCCCCACCTCTGTTCGAGGAGGTAGGCGTTGCTTTGATCAATCAAACGCACAGGCGTTATTTTGGCCGGTACGCTGTAATTGCCGTTGTTGATCCGCAGGTCGTACTGCCAGTGCCCCGTTTTGGCCAGGTTCACCGCCGCGTCCAGAATGTATTGGGCCATTAACTCGGGCATGGTGTCCACTTCGGCGTCGTGCTGGCCGGCAACCAAAGCACGGGAAGCAGTCCGGTCCGCTCCCACTCCGGTAGTGAGCACCTGACCGTCCCGGCCGGCAGATTTTAAGGTCGTCACAGCTCCCGCCGCCAGGCGGCTGTCGGTGGCAAAGATTACATCGATTGGGTTGTCTTTGAGGGCCTGTTGGACATTCGCGGCCGCCGTGCCCTCGTCGCTGCGCACGTGATCCACTTCTTTCAGCAGGCGGACATTTTCGTTTAAAGAATTGCGGATTCCCGCGGCAATTTCCTGCGCTGCCGGGTCGGCGGGGTCTCCCTTTAAAATCAGGGCGTTTACCGGTTTTTGCGGGCCGGTCCGGTTTAATGCGTAGCGGACCTGCAACTGCCCGGCCAAAAGGTGGTCGGAGGCAATATAGCCGTCCAGGGGAACGTTGGGAATCAACCTCTCCAGGGCAAGCACCTTGATCTCTGCCCTGGCCAGATTTTCAACCAGAGAAGCGCTTTGCAGGGGATCGGCCGGCTGCAAAACAACCACTTTCACCTTTTGCCGGCCGGTCTTTTTCAGCAACTGTTCGATTTGCTTTTTCTGCTCCCGGGGATCGTTTTTGGCGTCGAGCCAGGTGATGCCTACCCGCTCGCCTTTGCCCCTCTGCTCCATGGTTTTACGGATTACCTGCATCCCGTCCCATTCCAAATCAGAGACGGCCACAGCTATTTTCAGACGCGGCGGAAGGGGCTTTTTTTGCGGCTTTTTCAGGCTGCAGCCGCAGCCGCACGTTAAAAGCGTAAATAAAGTTAATAACGCTGACCATTTCAAGAAAGGTGAATTGCTCATCTCCTTCCGCCTCCCCGGAGATAAGAAATTGGGATGTTTATTTGTATTATGCTTAATCCGGGGGGAAATATGAGATGAGCAATTGCCTGCCAGTAATTAACAATCGGCGATGAACATATAAATATTACTGGTTAAATAATTCAAGGGAATTATCCATGAGAACGTTCGTTCTCTCCATAAAGTAATGAAAATAATTATGTAAAAGTATTTACCCCTAATTCCTAATTCCTATTTTCTGAGGAGTTGCCCATGAGAACATTCGTTCCCGCCATTAATAATGAAAATAATTATGTATAAAGTATCTATCCCTAATCCCTATCCCCTAATCCCCAATCCCCATTTTTCAGGAAGTGGTTTATCGTGTTTAAATTCATCCGGGCATACTTCGAACCCTGGCTGGTCAGGCAATCTGTTTACCGCCGCCCAAAACAGAAGGGCCTTCTGGAAATGGTGGATGAAGCCCGGCTGGCCTGGCAAGACGCCTTTCGGGAATACAGCCTGGGGGACCGGGAAGTGGTTGAGTATCTGATTTATAAAATAAACGCCGCCGAAAAAAGATATATAGTTTTGCTCAAGCAGGCCCGCGCGCAGGGAGTAACGGCCTGGCCGGTGGAGCACCTGAAACCGGTGGTGCCGGTCGCCGCTAGCAGTGGGGAGAATAGTGACGAGGGTCGATGAGTTCCCGGTATTTGGCCACCACCTGCTTGAAGTCCTCCCAACTTTCCCGTTTCAGGTGGGGATTCCGCAGCAGAGCCGCCGGATGATAGGTGGGCAAAATATAAACACCCGCCCGGTGGACCCACTTTCCGCGGTCGCGCGTAATTTTCCCCTTCGGATCGAGAACTGCCTGCAGGGCCGCCGCCCCCAACAGAACCAGAATTTTCGGTTGTAAAATGCGCAGTTGGGCGTTTAAATTGGGGCGGCAGGCCGCCACTTCCTCTTCCGTCGGCGTCCGGTTTCCCGGCGGACGGCATTTCACCACGTTAAGAATATAAACGTGCCGAAAGCGCTCAAAGCCGCAAACCTCCAAAATTCTATCCAGGAGTTGCCCGGCCCGGCCGACAAAAGGACGCCCCAACAGGTCTTCGTCCGCCCCCGGCCCCTCTCCGCACAGAACCAACCGGGCCCGGGGGTTGCCTTCGCCGAAAACCACACCCCGGCAGCCGGCCCGCAAGCTGCACCGGGTGCACTCTTTTACCTTCTTTTCCAGGTCTTCCAGATTGTCAAACCCCGACAAATCCCAATCGGGGTCGGCAAATAAGCTGCTCTCTTCAAAAAGCATAAGATGCTCCCCTCAAAAAACAGGAATTAGGAATTGGGGGTAATACCCTTTCTGTAAATGACTATGATCATCTTCTTATGGAGGGAACGCGAGTTCCATGGCACTCCTTGAAAAAAATGTTCAGCCGGCCTTTGTTTTTTTTCGCCAAAAAGAGGCAAAATCCTTTCCCGGTGGTTAAAAAACAAAACCCCCCTTTTTCGAGGGGGGCTTAAGTTGCCCGGGTTATTCCTTTTCTAAAATAATCCGGTGGTCCACCAGGGCAAGTTCGGCTATCCTCGCCTTGATTATCTTCCGGCGGCCGAAAATATCCTCCAGCATTAAACCGTCTTCGTGCGGCACTACCTTATCGACCGCTTCTAAAAACAACTCTTCCCGGCCGTCTTTCCGCAGGTAGGCATTGGCTTCACACATTGGATCATCCACCTCTTGTCCAATAATTTATCCGGTCACAAGGCTCCTTGCCCTTTTTCCGCATCCGGCCTCCGTGGTTTCCGCTTACTTTCGATTATATTAGTTGCGCTTAACCAAGTCAACGGTTAGAAATAACAAATCGGCCGGCTGGAGTGCATTTGCCGGCCGGGCACCGGGTTGCCGCGGATTTATTTATGATCATTAATGCTTAAACCGTTGCCAAAAGTTCTCCCACCACTTCCCCAGCGGGCCGGCGGTGCCCGTTTCCAGATAGGCTTCCTCCGTGCCCTCCGGCACCGGAAGAACGCCGAACGCCCGTGACGTTCCGGCCGCGGGGGCTATTTCCCGGCGGTAAGTTTGCTCTTTGCCGTGCAAAAACTCCACCTCTACCGGCCAGAACGAACCGGCCAAAGCAGTTTCCAGATCGTTCCGGCTAAAAACAGGCCGGCCGTTAACGGATAAAATTACGTCCCCGGAACGAATTCCCGCTTTCCAGGCGGGGGTATTCATCACCGTGTCCAAAACGCGCACCCCCTGCGGGGAAGGAATATAAACCGGGGGCGCCTGAAATTCCATCTTCTTCCCGAGGTGGATCACCAGTTCGTGCCCCAGGGGCGAAAAAAAGGCGGCGGCCACGGCGACAAAACGTGAATTTTGGGCCAAAACACTTAACAGCAGCAAAAGAGAGCTGTAAATTCCCAAATAGAACGCCGAAAGTCTGCTTTTTTGCCAGGGATTGCGGGCAATGGCCAGGTCCCCGTACCCCAGTCCGGCGACCAGAGGGATCATGCTGTAAACGACGTTCTCCAGGTTTTCAACCCCGGCAGGTTTTAGCAAGGGCCACCAGGCGGGCATGTTGATTCCTTCCGGAGCCAGGGTGTGCCCGACCACCACCAGCGCCACGATCGGAATCGGCCAGAATTTTTGCAGGGTAAACCCGCCGACCACCCGGCCGTCTCTGTCTTTAAAATAACCGGGTACCGCGCCCAGGTGGCCCGAGGCCAGAATCAGCATACTTTCGACCATGTGCAGGATGGCCACCAGGGCCAGGAGCTGGGCAACATTCAAGGCGGGAAAACCAAAAAGCAGATTCGTCAGGGCAAGGACTCCGCCGGCGTAGGCGAAACATAAAAAGCGCGCGTTAACCAGCATCAGGAGGATGGCCACCGGCCATAAATAAATTAAGCCGGAGCCGGATATGGTC
The DNA here is from genome assembly GCA_023511535.1 of Armatimonadota bacterium. Lineage (GTDB taxonomy): Bacteria > Bacillota > Desulfotomaculia > Desulfotomaculales > Nap2-2B > JAIMBK01. The sequence goes on along the minus strand of JAIMBK010000039.1, from coordinate 12,070 downwards.
AGCCCCACCACCACAATGAGCAGGCTCCCGGCCAGGCCCCCCGCTGCGCCGTAGCCCGCGGCCGCCAGCGTATCCGACCACACCTGGCGGGTTTTCATGCCAAAAAGGCTCTCCTTTACCGCCGACATGCGCCGGTACTGCAGGGCTACCAGCAAGACCACAACCCAAAATAAAGGTTCAAAGAAAACTTTCACCAGCGAACCCAGCACCAGGGGCAGGATGCGGTCAAAAGGAAACATATCCCCACCAGCCTTTTAAGCCGCCTGCGCGAGCTGGCCGTTCAAAATTTCCAGGGCTTTTTGCAGCTGCAAGTCTTCCTTTCCGGGCCCCTGGGGAACAACCACATCCGGTTCAATCCCCTTTTTGTGGATATCGTGTTTGGCGGGCGTCAGGTAACGGGCGGTCGTCAGCTTCAAACCGGCCCCGTTATCCAGCCGGAATAACTCCTGAACAATTCCCTTGCCGAAGGTTTTCTCGCCGACTAAAATACCGGATTTCGTATCTTTAATCGCCCCCGCTAAAATTTCGGCCGCGCTGGCGCTTGCCCTGTTCACCAGCACAACCAGCGGAATATCCAGCCGGCGCCCGTTAACCGTATACGTTTCGTCCTTCCCCGTCCGGTAATCAATATAAACTACCGGCCCGCGAGGAAGAAAATGCTCGGCCACCTTCACCGCCGCCCGCAGCTCACCGCCCGGGTTATCACGGAGGTCCAAAAGCAGGCCCCGCATCCCCTGCTTTTGCAGGCGCCCCAGCATGGCGTCCACTTCTTCCGGCGTCTTCATCGTAAACTGCGTCAGCGCCAGGTAACCGATCCGCGTGTTCGGGATCATGTGCCCCTCCACGGTGGGCACGCTGATTTGCTCCCGGGTAATTTCCAGCTCCCGGACGACCGGATTATCTTTACGGGTAATGCTCAGCTTTATTTTACTGCCTACCGGCCCCCGCATCAACCCCACCGCAGTTTCCAGATCCAGCCCCTTCGTATCCCGGCCGTTTATTTTTACAATGAGATCACCTTCGGAAATTCCTTCTCTTTTTGCCGGGGTTCCCGGATACGCCCGCACCACCGTTAAAAAACCGTCTTTACTTGTAACCACTATCCCCAACCCGCCGAACGTTCCGCTGATTTGCTCCTCCAGCTGGGCAAACATTTTCGGATCGAGATACACCGAGTACGGATCACCCAGCGCGTCGACCAGCCCCCGGATGGCGCCGTCAACCAGATTCGTCACCTTGACCGGCTCCAGATACCGGGAGTTAATCAGCGCTACTACTTTAAATAAATTGCCGAAGTGATGGTAATTTGTCGCAATGATCCCGCCGGCCGCGACGATGACGAAAAAAATCAGGACGGCCAGAACAATCAGACACCGCCAGAGCCAGTTCCTGGGATGATAGAAATAAAAACGCAAACCGTTCACCTGCCGGTTTTATGATCAGGCACTAAGCCACAAAGCACACAGGCGCAAAGAAAAGGATGAAGCAAAATACTTTATCAATTCCCGCTCCCCGGGAACATGGGGTACGTTTCAGATACGTTAATATACTATACCGATTCTGCCCTCTTTAAAACCGCTAAAATTAAAAAATCAAAACCAAGAAAAACCGGCCTGGCCTGAATTGGGAAGTGGGAAGCGGGAGGCTGGAAGGGAGAATTTTATAAATACGAGCCGGGATCGACCGCCGAGCCGTTAACCATCACGGTGAAATGAAGGTGCGGGCCGGTGGACATGCCCGTGCTGCCGACGCGGCCGATGGCCTGTCCAATGGAAACCTCCTGACCCACCGATACCAGCTGAGCGGAAAGGTGGGCGTAGAGAGTAACCACTCCCCCGCCGTGGTCGAGCATGACCACCCGCCCGTAGCCGCTCATGTAACCGACGTGGATCACCGTACCGCTCTGGGCAGCCACCACCGTTGTTCCCGTGGGCGCCGGAATATCAATGCCGTTGTGAAAACGGGTCACGCCTAAAATCGGGTGCCGGCGGTTCCCGTAACCGGACGAAATGGAAGTATGTCCGGGAACGGGCCAGGTAAATGCCCCGCCCTGGCGCGGGGTTTTTTTGGCCCGCTCCAGGGCAATTTGCCTTAAAATTTCCCTTTCCTGCGCTTCCAACCGGTCGACTTCGTCCTGATGACGGCTTAGCTCGGCCTGGGCCGAGGCAATCAACGTTCTCTGTTGCGCCCGGTCTTGTTCCAGCTTTTGGCGGATTGCCTCCTGCTCCTGAATGAGCCGGGCAATCTGGTTGCGCTTGTTTTCCAGTTCGGCTTTTCTTTGTAAAATTTCGTTTTGCTCCGCCTTCACCTGACTCACAATCCGGGCATCCTGGGCGACGATCCGTTTGAGCAGCTCGTAACGGTTAAGAAAGTCCCAAAAACTATTTGCGTCGAAAAGAACTTCCAGGTAACTGACCTGTCCGTAAAGGTACACGTCGTACAGGCGTTTTCCCAGTTCACGCTTGTTTTGCGCCAGTCTGGCTTCCGCTTCCTGCAGGTCCTTTTCGGTTTCCCGCAGGCTGGCCAGGGCAACCTGCAGGGAGCTGTTCAGTTCATCAATTTTATTTTCTTTTTCGGCAATGGCCCGGTTTATTTCCGCCAAACGGTTAACGAAGCGGTTAACTTCCTGTTTATCTTTGCTTACCTCCTGCCTCTTTTGGAAAAGCCGGTCCCTCGTCTGGCGGAGCTTTTCTTCCAGACTGAAACCGTACGCCGCTTGCAGCGAACTACCGGCAAAAAGAAGAGTCAGGAAGAAGACAAAAATTTTTCGGAAAGCCGTTCGGGCCACGATTGTTCTCCCCCGTTTCAAACATTTAAAAACCGGCGAACGGAAAGCGCGCTCCCGGCGGCGCCAATCAGCAATCCCAAACCGACCACGCAGGCAAAAACAGGCAGCACTTCACCAAACTGGCTAACTATGGGAAGAAAAGGCATTAACGTATTGATCTCCCTTACGGTCAGCACATATCCGTAGAAAACGGTGACGGCAGCTAAAAATGCCCCGGCCAGGCCCAGAAACATTCCTTCCAAAAGAAAGGGAAACCGGATAAACCAGTTGGTGGCGCCCAAATACTTCATAATGTTGATTTCTTTTCGCCGGGAAAAAACGGAAACCCGGATCGTTGTGGAAATCAAAAAAACCGCCGCCCCGCCCAGCAGGATCATGACAACCCAACCGGCGATGCGGATCGCCCGGGTGATCGCGAGCAGCTTTTCGACCAGCCCCTGCCCGTAGCGGACCTCCTCCACCCCGGCCAACCGGGCAATTTCCCCGGCTACCTGCGGAACCTGCTGCGGATCCCTGGTTTTGACCCGAAAAGCGTCGGGAAGCGGGTTGTAATCCAGCCCCTCCAGTTTATCGGCGCCGATGCTTTGCTGCATTTTTTTCAAAGCATCTTCCCTGGAAATGAATTCTACTTCCGCCACCCCAGGGAGAAATTTAATCTGTTCGTTTAGTTGCCTGATCTTTTCCCTGTCCAGGTCATCAACTAAAAATACGTTGATTTCCAGCATCCCTTCCAGGGCAGCAGCCAGTTTATTGGCGTTAAGCACCAGCAGCAAAGAGCAACCCAGAATGATTAAAGAAACGGTCACCGTACCTACCGAGGCTAAAGAAAGCCAGCCGTTCCGCCGCATGGAGGCAAAAGCCTCCCGGAAGTAGTAACGGACTGCGTTAAGCCCCATAACTGTATGCCCCGCCTTCTTCGTCGCGAACGATCCGGCCTCTGGAGAGGGCTACCACGCGTCTTTTCATGGCGTCCACAATGTCCCAGGCGTGCGTGGCCATAATGATCGTTGTTCCTTGCTCGTTAATCCTTTGGAAAAGCTTCATTAAATCCCAGGAGGTATCGGGGTCCAGGTTTCCCGTCGGTTCGTCGGCAATTAACAACAACGGGTTATTGACCAGTGCCCTGGCCACGCACACCCTTTGCTGCTCGCCGCCGGAAAGCTGGTGGGGAAACATTTTGGCTTTTCCTTCCAGACCGACCAGTTTTAATACCTCCGGCACCCGCCTTTTGATCTCTTTGGAGGGCGCTCCGGTAACCTCCAGAGCAAAACTGACATTTTCGTAAACATTTTTTAGGGGCAGTAAACGGAAGTCCTGGAACACCATGCCGATCTTCCGGCGATGGAAAGGCACCTCCCCCGGCCGCATCCGAACGACATTTTTTCCGTTAAAAATAATTTGCCCCCGCGTCGGCAACTCCTCGCGAAAAATCAGCCTGGCCAGCGTGGTTTTTCCCGCCCCGCTGGGGCCGACCAGAAACAAAAAATCCCCCTTGCGCACGTGCAGGTTGATATTGTCCAGAGCCGTGACGTTGTTCTGGTACACTTTGGAAACATTATACAGCCGGAGCACAGAAGAACACCTCAGGGTTTTATTTCGACATGAAATATACCAGATCCTCTTTAAAAAGCAAAATATTCTCTAATCAACCGTTAAAAATTTTGCCGTGGCCCGCACGGCCTGCCGGCCATCAGGCAAAATAATCCGGGCAGTCAACTGGTAAAGGCGCCGGTGGCTTTTTTCGCATTGCGCTTCAACGACGACTTCCTGGCCGATGGCCACCGGCAGACTGAACCGGACGTTCATTTCCGCCGTCATCGCCCGGATTTCTTTCCGCCATAGCCACTGCGCCATGGCCTCGTCCAGCAGGGTCATCAACAGCCCGCCGTGGACAAAACCGTCCCACCCCTGGTGGTTTTCCCCGGCTGTAAAGGCCGCGCGGCAAGTTTCGTTTTCCATGGTGAATTTCAAGTGCAGGCCGATGGGATTTTGCGGGCTGCAGGCAAAACACATATTGTCCCGCATGCGGATGCCTCCCTTAAAAACAGGAATTGGGAATTAGGAATTGGGGATTAAGGATAGATACTTTTGCGAAAGGAAAAGCTGGGCCGGCGGCCCAGCTCGAAAAGGCGGAGCAATTAATTGCTTAACGCACGATATTCCAGATTAACGGCACCAGCAGCAGCGCCACGATGTTGACCACCTTGATCATCGGGTTGATGGCCGGACCGGCGGTATCCTTGAGCGGGTCGCCCACCGTATCCCCGGTTACCGCCGCGGCGTGGGCCGGGGTGCCTTTGCCGCCGTACATGCCCTCTTCAATGTACTTCTTGGCATTGTCCCAGGCGCCGCCGCCGGCGGTCTGGAAGATGGCCAGGAACAGACCGCTGACGATCGCCCCCAGCAGCATCCCGCCCAGGCCGTCCCGGCCCAGGATCAGGCCGAAAATAATCGGCGCCAGCACGGGGATCAGGGCCGGCAGGATCATTTCCCGCAGCGCCCTTCTGGTGACGATATCCACGCAGCGGCCGTACTCGGGACGCGCTTTTCCTTCCATTAAACCTTTGATTTCCCGGAACTGCCGGCGCACTTCGTTAACCACCTCGTAGGCGGCCCGCCCCACCGCGCCGATGGCCAGCGAAGAGAACAGGAAAGGCAGCGCAGCGCCAACCAAAAGACCGGCCAGCACCCACGGGTTGTTAATCGAGAAGGTAAGCTGCTCGGCAGGAACGAAGTCCCGCAAATGGTAGGTGTAATCGGCAAACAGCACGATCGCCGCGAGACCCGCCGAACCGATGGCGTACCCCTTGGTCACCGCCTTGGTGGTGTTCCCGACGGCGTCCAGGGGGTCGGTGATGTTCCGGATCTCTTCGGGCAGTTCGGCCATCTCGGCAATGCCGCCGGCGTTGTCGGTAATCGGCCCGTAGGAGTCGATGGCCACGATGATTCCCGTCATGGACAACATGGCCATGGAGGCTACCGCAATGGCGTACAAACCGCCGTCTCCACCGCCGCCGACCAGGAAAGAAACCAGAATTCCGGCGATGATGACCAGGGCCGGCAAAACCCCTGCTTCCATGGCCACCGAAAGACCGGTGATGATGTTCGTCGCGTGGCCGGACTGGGAAGCGTTGGCGATGGATTTAACCGGCCGGAAGGATTTGGAAGTGTAATAGTCGGTAATGTAAACGATGGCAAGAGTCACCACGACGCCGATCAAGGCAGGAATAAAATAAACGTTGTCACCCATGATCGCGGGAGTGACAAAGTAAAAGCCAATCAGCGCCAGAATCGCCGAAGCCCACAAACCTTTGTAGAGGGCGCCCATGATATTTTGCCCGCCGCCCATGCGGACAAAAAAGCTACCGATAATGGAGGCGATAATCGCCACCGCGCCCAGCAAAATGGGATAGACCACGACCAGCGGGTTATTCGGAAAAACCAGGTGACCCAGCAGCATGGCCCCGATGGCCGTGACGGCGTACGTTTCAAACAGGTCGGCCGCCATGCCGGCGCAGTCGCCCACGTTGTCCCCCACATTGTCGGCAATTACTGCCGGGTTGCGCGGATCGTCTTCGGGAATGCCCGCTTCTACTTTCCCCACCAGGTCGGCGCCCACATCGGCGCTCTTCGTGTAGATACCGCCGCCGAGACGGGCAAACACGCTGATCAGGCTGCCCCCGAAGCCCATTCCGACTAAGGAGACCGGATCTTTAAAAACCAGGTACAAACCGGATATACCCAACAGAGCCAGACTGACGCAGATCATCCCCGTCACGGCGCCGCCTTTAAAAGCAACCTGCAATGCGTAACCAATGCCGCTCCTGGCTGCCTCGGCCACCCGGGTGTTCCCGCGGGTGGTCACGTACATTCCGACGTAACCGCATAAAGCAGAAAAAACGGCGCCCACGATAAACCCGATGGCCGTCGTCGCGCCCAGGCCGGCCCAAATTAAAATAACCACGATGATGCCAACAATCGCAATTGTCCTGTACTGACGGTTCAGGTAGGCCATGGCGCCTTCTTGAATTGCCGCCGAGATTTCCTGCATCCGCGGCGAACCGGCGGGACGGCTCAAAACCCAGGAAATCAGATAAACGGCAAATAAAAGCCCAATCACCGAAGCGATAATACCTATCCATGTAATTAAATTTACCTGATCCAAGGCAATTCACCTGGCGGCCTCCTTCACCAGGCGTTCTTCCACTCCTTTCCCCACTGGATTGGCCCCCAAAAAGCGGGAGCACCAAAAGCATTAGAGGCCTGCTAAAAACGCAAAACTACCTCCTCATCCCTTCTCCGTCCTGCTTACTGCCAGAAACCAAGCAGAAGAGCCGTTGCTCCAAACAAGACAGCTACTACCGTAGTCATCTTGCCCAGTAACTCGTCTAAACCCTTCTTTTTTCCAAAAATTGCTTCGGCGCCGCCGGCAATTGTGCCGGATAAACCGGCGCTCCGCCCCGACTGCAAAAGAACAACGGCAATTAAAAAGAGACTGAAAAGCACGTGCAGGACGGTTACCAGGCTTTTCACCATCTAATCACCCCCCTCCTCCCTCGGGTTCCTCTGCCAATTATAACATGATCCGCCATAAATAACAAATCATATTACAATTGGGCAAAATTTAATTCTCCGGCACCTCCCCACAGGCGTTCCAGATTATAAAACTGCCTTTCCTCCTCCACAAAGATGTGGACGACCAGATCACCGTAATCCAAAAGCACCCACCGACCCTCCCGCAAACCTTCTACGCGGGGGTGAACGGCCGTTTCCCTGGCAATCTCTTCGATTATTTCCCGGGCGATACCTTGCACGTGGATTGGCGATCTACCCGTGCAGATGAGAAAATAATCGGCAATGATGGAAATTTTTCTGATGTCCAGAATTGTAATATCGTAGGCCTTTTTGTCCCCGGCGACCCGCCTGGCAATTTCCAGCAATGCCTGTGGGTTAAATGCCAAATAAATTCCCCCTGTTAAATTTTTTTAACGATCCTATTGTTAGTTATATTCTCCTTTTGGTGCATAGTTCCTTCTCTTTTTGGCGCCAAATTTTTATTATTTTACCTCTTTGTCTCTGGCTTCGCTGACCGTAATCACCCGGCCGCCGAATTCTTTGCCGTTAAGCGCACTGATAATCGCCTCGGCGTCCTCGTCGGCCACTTCGACAAAGCCAAATCCGCGCGACCGGCCGGTCTGCCGGTCCCGGATAATCCGGCTGTTCATCACTTCGCCGTATTGGGAAAAAGCTTCGGCCAGATCCTCCTCCCGGGTAGCCCAGGGCAGATTGCCGACGTACAAAGTACGTACCACCATCTTTCACCTCCCTCTTCAAACATATTATTTGCAATAGCTGCCGTGCCAATGCAAATTTGTTGGCAGCCAGGGACAAAGTAAAGGGATGTGGAATCAGGGGATGCCTTTGTCCCTTTAACTTTTTACCGTCCTCCGCTAATCAATTCTCTCGATACAGGCCCTGCTCCCTGATGTACTTTTCAACGGCCTCCGGCAGTAAATATTTAATCGGCCGGCCCGTTTGCACGCGCTGCCGGATATCGGTGGAAGAAATCGCCAGCGCCGGCACTTCGATGACGGTAATCCGCTTGAGCTGTTCCTTCCGGAGACCCGGCAGCTTTGTCTTCAGCCTGCCCAGCCGGTATCCGGGACGTTTGGCGGCGATAAAACAACACTGGTCAAGTAATTCATCAATGTGCTTCCAGCTTAAAATTTCCAGGACGGCGTCCGCCCCGGTGATAAAATAAATATCGGTCAGGGGATAAGTGTTGCGCATATCCCTGACCGTATTAATCGTATACGATAAACCGGGTCTTTCGATTTCAATTGCCGAAGCGGCAAAAAAGGGGTTGCTCTCGATTGCCAGCCGGGTCATGGCCAGGCGATGACGGGCCTCCGAAATCTTCCGGGAAACTTTATGCGGGGGGTGCCCCGCCGGAATAAAAATCACTTTCTCCAGTCCGAACTGCCAGCGGGCTTCTTCGGCGGCCACCAGGTGGCCGTAATGAATGGGATCAAAAGTTCCGCCCATAATACCGATTTTCTGCACTAAATCAATACTCCTCTAAAAAATAGGAATTAGGGTTGGAGGTTAGGGGTTAGGGTAACCGCTCAACACCAGATTGTTCCGGTGCACGACCTCCTCGTATCCTTTGTGTCCCAGCAGTTTTGCGATGTCTTTTGTTTTGGCGCCCTTGATGGTATTGATTTCTTCCGCTGAAAAGTTGGTTATTCCGCGGGCGATTTCCCGGCCGTCCGGATCGCAAATGCTCACCGTATTCCCCATTTCAAAATCCCCCTCCACTCTGGTTACGCCGGAGGGCAAGAGGCTTTTTCCTTTCTGCAGCAGGGCCGCGGCGGCTCCTTCGTCCACGTAAATTTTTCCGTGAACGGTAGCGCTGTAAGCAATCCACCGTTTTTTATTTTCCAGCCGGAGAGAGGGCCAGAACACCGTTCCCAGCGGCTCCCCGTTCGTCACCCGGCGGACCACGTCCTTTTCGGCCGCCGCCGCCAAAACCATGATCATTCCGGAATGCATGGCAATCTTCGCGGCCTGGATCTTCGTGATCATTCCGCCGGTGCCCAGGCTGTTTTTTGTACCGGCGGCAATTTGTTCCAGCTGCGGGGTGATTTCCCTCACCTCGGAAATCATCCTGGCCGGGCCGAGGCGAGGATCGCTTTCGTAAAAACCATCAATATCCGAAAGCAGAATCAATAAATCGGCATCCACCAGGACACCCACCAGGGCGGCCAGGTTATCGTTGTCGCCCAGCTTGATTTCTTCCACGGCCACCGTATCGTTTTCGTTAATCACGGGGAGTACACCCATCCGCAAGAGGGTATACATGGTGTTGCGGGCATTTAAAAACCGCCTGCGCTCGGCAAAATCCTCCCGCGTCAACAGCACCTGCCCGACCGGTATATTATACTCGGCAAAACATCTTTCGTAAAGGTGGATCAAGATGCCCTGGCCGACAGCCGCCGCCGCCTGTTTTTCGGGAATGGTTTTCGGCCGCCGGGTGTAGCCGAGCCTGTTCAGACCCATCCCGATCGCGCCGGAGGTAACCAGGAGCACCTCTTTTCCCTGGTTATGCAGGTCGGCCAGCTGGCGGACGAGGCTTTCTATTTGCGCGAGGTTGGGGCGCCCGGTAGAGTAAATCAGGGAACTGGAGCCGACCTTAACCACAATCCGTTTAACTGCCGAAAACTGCCGCTGGACTGAAATACGCCCTCGCCCTCCCCCGCTCATTGATCGCCGCCGGGACACAAAATTTTTCAGGGATTTTGTACATTGCCCACCATCAGTATAAACAATAAATGGTTCTATGGCAATGCCTTCCCGCCCGGCTGGTAAATAAACTCGTACTTTCCGATTTGAACCGGGCAGCCCTCCCGGATGCCCGCCTGCTGCAGCGCCTTTTCCAGCCCCAGCCGGTCAAAAATTTTTTGCAGGCGGGCCAGCGCCGCCGGATTGTCCAGGTCGGTCATGGCCACCAGCTTTTCGACGGCCCGCCCCCGCACAACAAAAATGCCGTTTTGGCGGGTGATGAAAAAGGGCGGCTCCTTTTTGAGCCTGGTTACCCGGTGGGAAGCATCTTTTTCTTCTTCTTTTGCTTTTCCCGGCCGGGGCGCCGGGAGTGTCGCCAGCAAAGCGGCCACTCGAAACAAAAGCGGTTCCAAACCCTGTCCGGTCAAAGCGCTGAGGGGAAAGATTTCGTATTGGGCACCGAGGGTCTCTTGCAAGCGCTGGAGGTTTTCCCCGGCTCCCGGAAGATCGATTTTATTTGCCGCAATCAGCTGAACCTTTTGAGCAAGAACCGGGCTGTACAGGGAAAGTTCCCTGTTGAGTACATAAAAATCCTCCAGGGGATCGCGGCCCTCTACGCCCGCCACGTCGATCACGTGCACCAGGAGCCGGGTGCGTTCTGTATGCCGCAAAAACCGGTGGCCCAGCCCGGCCCCCTGGTGGGCTCCCGCGATGAGACCCGGAATATCGGCGATGACGAAACTGACCCCTTCGCCCAAAGTAACCACGCCCAGGTTGGGCACGAGGGTGGTAAAAGGGTAATCGGCAATCTTCGGGCGCGCCCGCGACACCCGGGAGATCAACGTGGACTTGCCGGCGTTGGGAAAACCCACCAGGCCGACGTCGGCCAGAAGCTTTAATTCCAGCTCCAACCAGCGTTCCTCCCCCGGTTCTCCCTTTTCGGCAAAGGCCGGCGCCTTGTTTTTCGGCCCGGCAAAACGGGCGTTCCCCCGCCCGCCGCGGCCGCCGCGGGCCACCACCGCCTCCTGCCCGTCGCGCACCAAATCGGCCAGCACTATGCCGCTTTGCGCATCCCGGATAACCGTTCCCGCCGGCACCCGGACCACGAAATCTTCCCCGCTTCTTCCGTGCATATTTTTTCCTTTTCCGTGCTGGCCCCGGCCGGCCAGGTAGCGGCGCTGGTAATGAAAATCAACCAGCGTGCGCAGGCCTTCGTCGGCGCGAAAAACAACGTTGCCGCCCCGGCCGCCGTCCCCTCCGTCGGGCCCCCCTTCCGGAATATATTTTTCCCGCCGGAAAGAAACGCAGCCGTTTCCGCCGTCTCCCGCCTTCACGTAAATTTTAGCCGTGTCGTAAAACATTGTGCTCACCTTGCCGGAAAGTACAGGGAGATGACTCCCCGCCCGGAGCTTACGGTGAATTCCGCCCGGCCCTGGCGGGGATTCAAACGCTCGTGGATAACTTTGATCCGTTCCGCCAGCTCACCGGAATTGCCGGGATAAAAATTAATCTGACAGGCGTAACAGCCCTGCTCTTCGGTTAAAGATAACTTTATTTGCCGGTCAACGATCCGGGGCGGGCTTAAAGAAAGGATGACTTGCGCAAGAACATCCTCCAGGCACGCGCTGATTTCGTCGCCCGTCAGCGCGGACGCCTGCAGGTCCGTTTGAATGTCGTATTCTACGGTGATTCCTCTTTTGGCCGCTTCATTTTGGGCAACCAGCAGGGCCAGGGCCGCCTCGGCCGGGTAAAGATGATCGATCCTGCGCAAATAGCCGGTTTCCAAAACCACTTCCTCAATGTATTTTTTAGCTTCGGGGATTTTGTTCAGCTGCAAATACCCCAGGATTACCTGCAGGTGGTTCAAAAAGTCGTGTTTTTGGGTCCGGATGACGCCTAAAATGGCCCTGGCTTCCATGAGAAACTCCTCAGAAAATAGGAATTAGGAATTAGGGGTTAGGAATTAGGGGTAAATACTTTTACATAATTATTTTCATTACT
>JAIMBK010000004.1 GCA_023511535.1 Armatimonadota bacterium | reverse complement strand
GTTTTGCTCCGCAGCATGTTGCCTTAATCAAACATTAAGCCATAATTATAGAGATTTATATTTATGAGTATGCATTTCCACAATATATTGAGGGGATAAAAATAAATTTTCTTGAGGGAGTTCCCCATGAGAACGTTCGTTCTCTCCATAAAAGTAATGAAAATAATTACGTAAAAGTATTTACCCCTAATTCCTAACCCCTAATTCCTAATTCCTATTTTCGAGGGAGTTCCCCATGAGAACGTTCGTTCTCCCCATAAAGTAATGAAAATAATTACGTAAAAGTATTTACCCCTAATTCCTAACCCCTAATTCCTAATTCCTATTTTCTGAGGAGGGAAAGGTTTCTGGAGTTATCCAGGCGCCTTCTGGCGGTGGCTGAATTTGTCCCGCCCGGCCGGGTGGTGGCCGACATCGGCACCGATCATGCCTGTTTGCCCGTCTACCTGGTGCAGACCGGGCGCAGCCCGCGGGTTATCGCCACGGAGTTGAACGAAAAACCGTGGGAGCGGGCCCTTTCCTGGGTCACGGCGAACCGCCTGGAAAGCAAAATTGAAGTCCGCCGGGGCGCCGGGCTGGAGCCGCTTGCCCCGGGCGAAGTGCAGGCGGTGGTGGTGGCCGGCCTGGGCGGGAAGACGATCAAACAGCTGCTGGCCGCCGCCCCGGAGGTATTGTGCCGCCTGGAAAGGCTGGTTTTACAGCCGATGGCCGACGCCGGGGATTTGCGCCTGTGGCTGGCGGACCAGGGCTGGCGGCTGGCGGAAGAAGCGCTGGTGGAAGAAGACGGCCGCCTGTACGCAATCATCGCGGCCGCGCCGGGCAAAGAAGCCGCCGCCGACCGCTTCCTGATTGAAATTGGCCCGCGCCTGGCCGAAAAAGGCGGCCCGCTTTTCCTTTCTTACCTGGAGCAGCTGAAACGAAACTGCCAGCGGGTTTTAAGCGGCCTGGAACGCAGCCGCTCCCCGGAGGCCCAGGAAAAGGCCATCCGGCTGACGGCCAGGCTGGCGAAGTTAAGGGAGATGATGACGAAATATGCCCGTGAGAGCTAAAGATTTATTCCGGCTGGTGGAAAAGCTGGCTCCCCTCGAGCTGGCCGAGCAATGGGACAACCCCGGCCTGCAAATAGGCGCTCCGGAGGCGGAAGTAAGCCGGGTTTTGCTGGCCCTGGACGTGGACGAAGGGGTCTGCCGCGAAGCCGGGGAAAAGGAGGCGCAGTTAATCATCTGCCACCACCCGCTGCTTTTCCGGCCTTTGAAAAATATCCGCACCGACCTCCCGCAGGGCGCTTTGCTGGCATCCCTGCTCCGGGCCGGCATCACTGTTTACGCCGCTCATACCAACCTGGACAACGCCGCCGGGGGGGTGAACGACGCGCTGGCCGCCAGACTGGGTTTGCAGGAGGTGGAGGTCCTGCGGGTGACCCGCCGGCAAAAATTTTTGAAGCTGGTTGTCTATGTTCCGGTCAGCCACGCGGAGATAGTGCGCTCCACCCTGGGGAAGGCGGGGGCCGGATGGATCGGCAATTACCGCGAGTGCACCTTTCAGGTGGCGGGTAAAGGGACTTTTCTCCCCCTGGCGGGGACCCGCCCGTTTATCGGCAGGCCCGGGGAGCTGGCCCACGTGGAAGAGGTGCGTCTGGAAACCATTGTCCCGGAGGAACTGGCCGGGCCGGTGGTGAAGGCCATGCTGGCGGCGCATCCCTACGAGGAGGTGGCCTACGATCTGTACCCGCTGGCCAACGAGGGACCCACGCGGGGAACGGGAAGGGTGGGCGTGCCGGCCGGGCGGGGAGCCGTGGCTTTTGAAGAATTCGTGGAGCACGTAAAAAGTGCCCTGGGGGTCGGGAATGTCCGCTGCGGCGGGGAGCCTGCCCGGAAAATTCACCGCGTGGCTGTTTGCGGAGGAGCGGGGGCGGAGTTCTGGCCGGACGCCCGGGCTGCCGGCGCCGACGTTCTGGTGACCGGCGATATTGGTTACCACGCCGCCAAAGAGATGATCTCCGCCGGGCTGAACTTTATCGACGCCGGGCATTACGGGACGGAACAGGTAATTTTACCCGTTTTGCGGGATTACCTTGCCGAACATTGCCGGCAAAAGGGTTGGGCCGTCGAAATTTTTTTAGCCGCCCGCCAAACCGGCCCCTTTGCCTTTAAATAGTCACGTTTCACCTGCTCCCGGGAATTTTTACGATGATTCTGTTTAGCTAAAGTTTTTCGGCAGGTTTTTCAGCAGGTACTTGCCAAGACTCTTCGGTTATGTTAACATATTATTCACAAGGGACCCGGAACTAATGCGGAACCAAAGCACGCACCCTGCCGTGTGCGTGATCACCTTGAAGTTTTGAGCCAACACAAATTGAAAGGGAGCCCGGACTCTGGTTGTGGCTTGTATGCCCCCGCCGCGGGGACACAAAAAGCAATCAGGAGGGCACCCACCTGTAGGGACAGGGTTCAAGAAAACTTGGGGAGGATCACGGCACGTGTGGGGTTTTTTATTGACACCCGGGAATGAGTAAACTATAATGGGGTAAAAATAAGTTTAAACAAGAAGGGAGAGAAAAGATTGGCCAGCGAAAATATCCAGGTTCTGGACAGCGCAAGTTTTAAAGAGTTCATCACATCCGCGAAGAACCCTGTTTTGGTTGATTTTTGGGCCCCCTGGTGCGGGCCGTGCAAGATGATTGCTCCGGTTGTCGAAGAAATTGCCGCCGAATACGCCGGAAAACTGCAGGTGGCCAAGTTAAACGTGGATGAAAATCAAAGTACGGCTTACGATTTTCAGGTGAGCAGCATTCCGACTCTGATCATGTTTAAAAACGGCCAGGAACTGGACCGTTCGATCGGTTTTAAAACCAAAGGCGACCTGAAAAAGTTTGTGGACAAGTACATAAGCTAAACCGGGCCGCCGCCCCACCATCAACGAGCCCGCCCGCAAGCGACTCCGAAAAAAATTTGGACGCTGTCTAAAGCACGTTTTTCAAACGTGCTTTTGCTTTTTATGAAAAAAATTTTGCTCCCGGATGTATTATTTCGTTAGAGAAATGACCATACTATTAGCAAAGTTTGCGATAAGGAGGTGAGGGTTGGTGACCGAGATCAGTCTTTCGGAGTATTTTACGAAAGTGAGCGATCGCTTGCCGGAAGAGGCTGAACGGGTGCTCCGGGCCTTGATCGAGGAGGGGAGTATGAATAAAGAAGAACTTTCTTTGACGGCCCGGGTCAAAAGAGCGGTGCTCGACCACGTTATCATGCAGCTGTTTGCCCTGGGCCTGGTGGACGTTTCCACCGAGGGCAAAAGCAAAATTTGCAGTTTAACCAAGTTGGGCGGTGATTTCTTTAGCCTGATCAAAGCCGGTTAACCAGTATAACCGGCTTTTTTAATTGACTGGTTGATCCCAGGTGGGGAAGTAGTTTTTGGTCAATCAAATAAAAAATTTTGCTTCTTTCCTTTCTTTGCGGTAAGCTATTTTTTGAAAACCCTAACCTCAATTCCAACTCTGGAAATAACCCTTTGTCCGTCGTTCGTTTGCCGTCGCTTAAGACTAGTAATGATAATATGTAAAAGTATTTACCCCCTAATTCCTAATTCCTAACCCCTAATTCCTATTATCGAGGGAGGTGGCCCAGTGGACAATCTTTTCAGCCAGGCTTACGAGGAAAGCTTAAAAAAGGAAGCCCCGCTGGCCGACCGGATGCGCCCGCGGAACTGGGAGGAGTTTGAGGAGCAGACGGCGCTGGCGGGCCCGGGCGCGCTCTTGCGCCGGAGCATCGAGGCGGATAATATCCATTCGCTTATTTTCTACGGGCCCCCCGGCACGGGCAAAACCACCCTGGCCCTGCTCATCGCCGGGATGACGAAGGCCCATTTCGTGACGTTGAGCGCGGTTCTGGCCGGCGTGGCCGACCTGCGCCGGGTGATTGAGGAGGCCCGGGAACGGCGGGCCTATTACCGCCAGAGAACCATTTTATTTATCGACGAAATCCACCGTTTCAACAAGGCACAGCAGGATGCCCTGCTGCCTTCGGTGGAAAGCGGCCTGGTGACCTTGATTGGCTCAACTACCGAAAATCCCATGTTTTCGGTAATTCGCCCGCTTTTGAGCCGTTCCCGCCTCTATCGCTTTGAGCCCCTTTCGGAAGAGGCCATCGGGCGGATTATCCGGCGCGCCCTGGCCGATCGGGAGCGTGGGCTGGGTGACTGCGCGGTGGAACTGGAACCCGCGGCGGCCCGGCACATCGCGCAGGCGGCCAACGGGGATGCGCGCGCCGCCCTCAATTACCTGGAGTTTGCCGTGTTGACCACCCCGCCCGACGAAACGGGAAAGCGGAGGATTACCCTGGCGGTGGCGGAAGAAGCGTGCCAGCGGCGGGTTTTGTCCTATGATAAAGAGGACGAGCACTACGACGTGGTTTCCGCCTTCATCAAAAGCATGCGCGGCTCCGATCCCCAGGCCGCGCTCTACTGGCTGGCCCGTCTGCTTTACGCGGGGGAACCGGTGGAATTTATCGCGCGGCGCATCATGATTCACGCGGCGGAAGACGTCGGCCTGGCCGATCCCCAGGCGCTGGTGGTGGCCGCCGCCGCCGCCCAGGCGGTGGAGCGCATCGGTCTGCCCGAGGCGCGAATCGTGCTGGCCGAGGCGGCTCTTTACATTGCTCTTGCCCCGAAGAGCAACTCCGTAATCATGGGAATCGACCGGGCAATGGAGGCGGTGGAAAAGCAGCGGGCCGATCCCGTGCCCACGCACTTAAGGGACGCCAGCTATAAGGGGGCGGCCGTTCTGGGCCACGGGAAAGGGTATAAATATCCGCACCATTACCCCGGGCACTGGGTGCAGCAGCAGTATCTGCCGGACGGGCTGGCGGGGGCGGTTTTTTACGAGCCTTCCGGGGAAGGAAAGGAAAAGGACCTCCGGGCGAGAATTAAGCGACCCGCTCCCGGCCTTGAATAGCCGGGGGACACTTTAAATTCGGGGG
This sequence comes from Armatimonadota bacterium, assembly GCA_023511535.1. Taxonomy (GTDB): domain Bacteria; phylum Bacillota; class Desulfotomaculia; order Desulfotomaculales; family Nap2-2B; genus JAIMBK01. Next base: position 73,346 of record JAIMBK010000004.1, on the reverse strand, counting down.
ACACCTTACTAAATTTCCGGAAATTCCGGAAATTCGGGGGACACCTTACTAAATTTCCGGAATAAGTATTCCAAATTTCCTGAAGATATAAGTTCAGTATGTTGTCCTCGAAATAATTTAGTATGGTGTCCCCCTAATTTCCCAATTTCCCGCGGGGTGACCGGTGCCCGTCAGGCAATGGTAATTACCTTTTCCGCCCCGTTGAGCCGCTCGAGGATTTCGTACATGTTGCTGACCCGCCCGGCCGCCAGCTTTTCCTTTAACTTGTAGTAGTCCAGGCACGTTCCGCAGGACAAGACGGTTGTTCCCCCGGCGGACATTTTTTGCAATTGTTCAAGAACGGGCGAGCCTTCCGTACTCAGGTAGACGCCGGTATTGATGAAAATTAACGCTGCCGGGGGAACTTCCTGCCCGGCCAGCGAAACAAAAAGGCTTTTCATGAGAACCTGGCCCAGGTCGGGCGAGCCCTGCCCGAAGAGGTTGGAGGTGATCAGATAGGTGGTCCGGCCCCGGGCGGGAGGATTTTCGTCCGGTTTATCCTGCGGTTGCGGACCGCCCTTTCTCTCCTGGATGAGGCCGGCTCTCCCCTTGGTAATGCGCAAGATAAACTCGCCGTTGTTTTCGGTTGCTTCCACCCGGTGGCCGGCGTTGGTGGCGAACAGGGTTACATTTTCTTTGGCTACGGGATTGTCTACAAGGACGGTTAACTCGGCTTCGGCGGGCAATTCGTCCAGGGCCTTTTTGGTTTCCAGGACCGGTTGCGGGCAGGCGAGACCCTTGCAGTTTAGCTCCCTGGGCGCCTGTGACATCTTTAACAATAACTCCCTTCGAAAAATAGATTTATTTGACCGTTTAACCACCGATGTTACAGATAATTACAGGCATAAAGGCAACAGGCACAAAGGCACAAAGTAAATATTCCCTGTCTCAGTGAATAAGTTAAGTGCCTGGCCCTTAACTTATTGCAAAGTTATTCTTTTTCAGGTTTCTACCCTGAGCAAACTTTCCCCTTTTTCTGCGACCCGGCCAATTACGCGCGCTTCGCCGAGCCCCTCTTCCGCCAGCCTTTTCAGCAGGAAATCCGCCTTTTCCCCGGCAACGGCGATGAGCAGGCCGCCGGAGGTTTGCGGGTCAAAAAGGATGGCTCGCCGCTCCGGGGGAATCGCCGGGTCGAAAGAAACCTGTTCATTTAAAAAGTCCCGGTTGTGGTAGGTCCCCGCCGGGATCAGGCCCATGGCCGCCAGCTCCATCACCCCGGGGAGCAGGGGGATTGTGTGGAGGTGGAAAACCAGGCTTACGCCGCCGGCCGAAGCCATTTCGGCAGCGTGGCCCAAAAGGCCGAATCCCGTGATATCCGTGCAGGCATGGGCGCCGGCCTCCTTCATGACGAAGGAGGCTTTCGCGTTTAAGGCGGTCATCTGCTCAATTGCGGCCCGGGAAGCCTCCGGAGGAGCCATTTCTGCTTTGATGGCCGTACAGATGATGCCCGTGCCCAGGGGCTTGGTCAGGATAAGCAGATCCCCCGGCCGGGCGCCGGCGTTGGTGATGATTTCCCGGGGGTGCGCCAGCCCCGCTACGGACAGCCCGTATTTGGGCTCGTCGTCCTGGACCGTGTGCCCCCCGGCAATGATTGCACCGGCTTCCCGGACTTTTTCAGCCCCGCCGCGCAAGATTTCACCAAGCACCTCCACCGGCAGGCAGCTGGGAAAACAGGCAATATTCAGCGCCAGCAGGGGACGCCCGCCCATGGCGTAGACGTCGCTTAAGGCGTTGGCGGCGGCGATCTGGCCGAAGACGTACGGATCGTCCACGACCGGGGTAAAAAAGTCCGCCGTGTGGATTAACGCCAGGTCCTCCGTAATTTTATAAACCGCTGCGTCGTCGGCGGTATGCAGGCCGACCAGCAGAGCGGGGTCTTGGCTCAAGGGCAATTGGCGCAGAACCTGCGCCAGGGTGGCCGGGCCCACTTTCGCCGCTCACCCGGAAGTTTTGCTCAGCCGCGTCAGGCGCACTTCGTCCATTCCAATCCCCCCTTGCTTTTAATATTACCTTATAATGAAGGTTTTATGGAATAATCTCAGGCGGGCAATTAAGTAATTTTATTGAAAGTGGTCGAACGAAAAAAGTTTTTTATCGCCTGCCGGAGGGTGTAAAAGTTTGTTTTCGGCTGCCCCGCGGGCGCCGGTAATTTGCCCTTTCTTTTTTGCATATATTGTGACCAGAACCCCTTGCCAGGATCCTGGTAAAGGAGGGAGAAGATGGCCTGGCGGGATCTATCGAAGCGCTTTAAGCAGCAGGTGTCCGACTTTTTGGAGATTCCCGGGGACATCATCCTGGACCTGCCCAAAATTACCCTGATGGGCGGCCTCCAGCTGGTCGTGGAAAACCACCGCGGTATTTTAAAGTATAGTGCGGAAGAAATCCGCATTAATACTGCGGAAGGGGAGCTAATTGTCAAAGGCGGGGACCTGCGGCTCCGCAGCGTTCTTCCGGAGGAAATTCTGGTGGAGGGCAAGATCAAAAGCATTGCCTTTGGGGGTGACGACTGAGGATGTTTATTTTACGCCTCATTAATTTTTTCACCGGGTATGTTACGCTCCTCGTCCAAAGCGACGCTCCGGAAAAGCTGATTAACCTGGCGGCCGGCCGGGGAATTTTGTTATGGGACGTCCAGATGCCCGCAGAGGGGCGGGTTTTTTTAAAAATCAGACTGAGCGCCGTCAAGCCGTTTAAACATATTGCCCGCAAAACCGGGAGCCGGTTTGAAATTTACGAGCGGAGAGGCCTGCCCTTTTTACTCGCCCGGCTTAAACGGCGCAAGGCCCTGGTTGCCGGCGGGGCATTCTTTTTGCTGGCGATTTATTTTTTAAGTTCTTTTGTCTGGTTTGTCGAGGTGTCCGGCAACCAGAGGATTGCAGAATATGATATAATAAAAGCAGCGGAAGCGGCGGGCCTGGAGCGCGGCACCCCCAGGTGGAAGCTGAATGTGGGGGCGGTGGAAAAGAGGATTCAGGAACAGCTGCCCGTTCTTTCGTGGGTCGGCGTCTATATTCGGGGGACAAAGGCCGATATCAAGGTAGTGGAGAAAACTCTGGCGGAAGAGAAAGAAGCCGGGTTTTCCCACGTGGTGGCCGTCAAGGCCGGCCTGGTGGAGGACGTCCTGGTCTTAAAGGGCCATCCGGCGGTGAAGAAAGGGGACACGGTGGCGCCCGGGCAGGTGCTTATTTCCGGCATCGTCCCGCCCCCGGAGGCCGCTGCGGCGGAACAAGAAGGAGCGGAAAAAGAAGCGAAACCGGCCCCGCCGGAGCCCGCTTACGTTGACGCCCGCGGGATTGTCCGGGCCCGCGTCTGGTACGAAGAATATGGCGAGGCCCCGCTGGTGGAAAAGGGCAAAAGATATACCGGGCGGGTTGTTACCAAACTTTGGATAAAAATTGGCGAGAAGGAAATAATTTTAAAAGGACCGCCGGAAGTTCCATTTGCTTTGTACCAGCAAGAGAGTTTTACGAAAAAGCTCCCGGAGTGGAGGAATCTTCGTCCCGGCGTCGAACTTATAACGTTAAAATACCGTGAATTGCAGGATTACACCATCACCAGGAGCAGGGCGCAGGCAGTTCAGCTGGCCAAAGAAAAAGCCCTGGCCGGGATGAAACAAAAGCTGCCCAAAAATGCTATTATATTAAGAGAAAGGGTTGAAGAGCTGGTGGTGAACCAGCCCGAGAACGTCGCGCGGGTGCGGGCTTACCTGGAGACACTGGAAGACATCGGGGTCAATAAACCCTTTTCGGTTAAATAGATATGTTAAAAATTAATTAGCAACGGGTGTTTTTCAGGTATGTGGTGAGTTGAATAGACTAAATTTATAGGTATCTTTCTGTCTTCCGGATACGGTAAAATGAGATTTTTTCGCCTGAGGGCGAAAAGCCGGCTGCTGATTTCTGACCCTTAACCTTTTTGTTCTGGATCTTCTGGAGTAAAATTTAATCTCTTTAACCAACGACCAACGACCAACGACCGAAACGGGAGGGATACTTTGGGAGAAAACGCTGAGGCCAGGGTAATTCTGGACAATGTCAACGCAGCGGCGGAGATCTTCGGCCGCCACGACGAGCACCTTTCTTTGATTGAACGAATGCTGGGTGTGCGCGTGCTGACCAGGGGGGAAGAATTAATTATTCTGGGTCCGCCCGAGCAAACGGAACAGGCGCGGGAAGTATTCAAGCAGCTGCAGGATTTTTACCGGGCGGGAAACCGGCTGACTCCGCAGGAAGTAAACTACGCTATCAAGGTGGTCCGGGCGGGGGTCGCCGACGCCTTGACCAGCCTTGCCCGGGATATGACCCTGGTCACCGCCCGGGGTAAGCAGATCAAGCCGAAAACGCTCGGTCAGCGGGAATACATCAAGGTCATCCGCGAACACGACATTGTTTTTGCCATCGGCCCGGCCGGTACGGGGAAAACCTATCTGGCGGTGGTGATGGCCATCAGCGCCCTGCGGAATAAACAGGTGAGCCGCCTGGTCCTTACGCGCCCGGCGGTGGAGGCCGGGGAGAAGCTGGGTTTTTTGCCCGGGGACCTGCAGGAGAAAGTCGATCCCTATTTAAGGCCGCTTTACGACGGGCTTTACGACGTCCTGGGGCTGGAAAATACCCAAAAATACCTGGAAAGAAACATTATTGAAATCGCTCCTCTGGCTTACATGCGGGGGCGAACCCTGGAGAACGCCTTTATAATTTTGGACGAGGCGCAGAATACTACCTGTGAGCAAATGAAGATGTTTTTGACCCGCCTGGGGTTTGGCTCCAAGGCGGTCATCACCGGGGACATCACGCAAATTGATTTGCCCCGGGGGCAGGTTTCGGGCCTGGTCCACGCCCAGAAGATCCTCTCCCGGATCGAGGGGGTCGCCTTTCATTACCTGACGGGTGAGGACATCGTCCGTCACCCGCTGGTTGCGGACATTATCAAGGCTTACGACGAGGGGCAGCAGTGAGGGGAGAGGGGATGCCTTTGTGCCTGCGGCAGCTTTGTCCTTTCTCTTATCTTGCAGGTTGCCTTGACGGTCGGCGTCTCTCTCCGTAAAAAATTGTAACGATAACCGTAGACAGGAATAAGGGCTTTCCCTAACCCCCTAACCCCCTAACCCCTAACCCCTGATTCCTGTCCTTTTGGGAGTGGTTTCATGCTTGCCACGCTGAAAGGCAAAGTGGCAGCTTTTCTTACTTTTCTTTTCCAGCAGCGCCAAACCAGGCGCATGCTGGCTGCTTTACTTTTTTTTGCCGTCATCACAACCTTGATTTCCATTGAATTTATGCCGAACCGGGTCAACTTAAAGGTCGGCCAGGTTTCCCCGGAAAACATTCGCGCTCCCCGGACCATTACTTTTGAAGACAAAGTAAAAACAGAAGAATTGCGCCGGGAAGCCGCCGCCCGCGTGGAAGACCAGTACGACTTCGACCCCGGGGTCAGCCCCGCCGTGCAGCGGGATATTTCGGCAGTAATCGCAGGCATCAGCGAGGTTCAGGCAGACAGCGAGGCCGGCCGGGACGCCCGGGTTGCCCGCCTGCGGCAGCTGCTTCCCTTTTCCCTGCCCGAAGAAACGCTGGGGGTTTTAATCCAGCCTTCCCCCCGGACGCTGCAACAGCTGGAGCAAAGCGTGAACGGTCTGATTGCCCAGGCGCTGGAAGGAAAAGAGGGAGTAACGCCGGAAAATCTGGAAGCCGTCAGGAACAGCCTCCTGGAAAAAATGGACCAGCTGCCTTTCAATAAAGCTTACCAGGAATTGGGGCGCAATTTAATCAAAACCTACCTGCGCCCGAATAAATTTTTCAACCCCGAAAGGACGCGCCTTTTAAAGGAAGCGGCCATGGCCGCAGTGCCGCCGCAGCAGGTAACCATCTGGAAAGATGAAATGATCGTCAGGGTCGGCGATGTGGTCAAGGCCGAACAAATGGCCAAGCTGGAAGCGCTGGGCCTGACCCAGGCCCCCATTCCCTGGCGGGTCTTGATCGGCAATGGCCTGCTGGTCGTTTTACTCATGGCGGTCGTCCTTTTTTATCTTTTTCAGCAAAATAAAGAGATTTTCCGGAACGCCGGGCATCTCTACCTGATCGGGATTATTGTAATTGTGGTGATGATTGTGGCCAAGGGCATCATCGCCATCGATATTACCCAGTGGCCAGAGTTGAGCGCTCTTTTCGGCTACATGGTACCCATGGCGGCGGCGGGCATGCTGATTGCCATCCTGCTGGATTCCCGCCTGGCGGTCCTGATCGTTGCCGTGATGTCTTTTCTGTTGATGCTCATGACCGACGGGCAGCTCCGCTTCGGCGTTGTGGGACTGGTGGGCGGAATTACCGGCGTTTATACCGTCAGCAGGCTGAGCCAGCGCGGCGACCTGGCCCGGGCCGGCGTTTATACCAGCCTGGCCAATATCACGGCCATCATGATCATGGAATTAATCCAGACCTCTTCGGCAAGCCTGATCATTGCCTCCGCCGTCATTTTCGGCGTGGGCAACGGATTTCTTTCGGCCATTTTGACCATCGGGCTGCTGCCCTACCTGGAAAGCACTTTCAAGATAACTTCCTCCGTGCGCCTTTTGGAGCTTTCGCACCCCGGCAGCCCGCTTTTAAAGCGCCTGCTTACCGAGGCGCCGGGCACTTATCACCACAGTATCGTGGTCGGCAACCTGGCCGAGGCGGCTGCCGAGGCCATCGGGGCGGAAAGTCTCTTGACGCGGGTAGGGGCTTATTACCACGACATCGGAAAGCTGAAAAGACCCTACTTTTTTATTGAAAACCAGTTGAATCAGGACAACCCGCACGACAAAATCGCCCCTACGTTAAGCACGCTGATCCTTACCTCGCACGTTAAAGACGGGGTGGAACTGGCCAAAGAATATAAACTGCCGCCGATAATTATCGACATCATCGAACAGCACCACGGCAGCAGCCTCTGTACCTTTTTTTACCTGAAAGCTTTGGAGAACGGTCAAAACGAAGGGGCCGTCAACGAAGAAGAATTCCGGTACGAGGGGCCCAAGCCGAAAACGAAAGAAGCGGCCCTGGTGATGCTGGCGGACTCCGTCGAGGCAGGCGTGCGCTCCCTGCAAAACCGGACCCCGGGCCGGGTGGAAGGAATGGTGCGGAAAATCATCAAGGATAAACTGATGGACGGCCAGCTGGACGAATGTGATCTTACCTTCAAGGATCTGGACACGATTGCTTCGGCTTTTCTGCAGGTCTTAAGCGGAATCTTTCACGCGCGGATCGAGTACCCCGATTTGAGCAAGGAAATCGAAAGGAGAAAAACAAAAGGTGCCGGTTTACGTAAACAACCTGCAAGATCAGTTATCCGCCGGTGAAGATCTGCAGGCGCTGGCCGAAAGGGCCGTCCAGGAAGTGCTGGCGGCCGAGGGAGTGGCGAAAGAAGCCGAAGTAAGCGTCGTGTTTGTAGACGACGAGTACATCCGGCGCCTGAACCGGCAGTACCGGGGGGTTGACTCCCCGACGGACGTGCTGTCCTTCGCCATGCTGGAAGGCGAACCCCTCGCCGGCAAGGAAGAGGAATTAATTTTGGGCGACGTGGTGGTTTCCCTGCCGGCCGCGCAAAGGCAGTCTGCGGAGTACGGCCATTCTTTGGAGCGGGAAGTAGCTTACCTGATTGTCCACGGCATGCTGCACCTGCTCGGGTACGACCACCAGACTGCTGAGCAAAAACAGGTCATGCGGGCCAGGGAAGAAGCCGTCCTGGAAAAGCTGAACCTTCCCCGAAAATAGTATCTGCAATTATTTCCCGAATCAGGCATCAAAAGAAAAATTTCCCGCTTAAAATAATTTTTTTAAAAATCTTTTTCCTCTTAGCAGGAAAGTTTAAAAACCAGTCGAATAAAAAAATAACGGTAAGGTGGTCTGACCATCAACAGATCAACACTACCGGCCACCGGACTATCTTATTTCCAGGTAAACCAATTTGAAAGGAGGTGCAATGTTTGAACGAAAAACAAATAAGAGCCACGGCCAGAGAAAAGCTAAAAGGATACTGCCGGGTCTGCCCGGTTTGCGACGGCCGCGCCTGCGCCGGGGAGGTGCCGGGCATGGGCGGCGTCGGTACCGGGGCGGCCTTTCAGGCTAACCTGCAGGCTCTGGCCCGCTGGCGGTTGAACCTGCGGACGATTCATGACGCAAAGGAACCCGATTGTTCCCGGCAGCTTTTTGGGCTGAAGCTGCGGACACCGATCCTGGCCGCGCCGATGACCGGTACTCCTTACAACATGGGCGGGGCGCTGACGGAGCGTGAGTTCATCGGGCATATCATCACTGGCAGCCGCCTGGCCGGGTCCATCGGTTTTTGCGGCGACGGGGCCGACCCCGCCATGTACGATTCAGGCCTGGACGCCATTGCTGCGGAAAAGGGGTGGGGCATTCCGATTATCAAGCCCCGCGCCCAGGCGGCCGTCATCGAAAGAATCCGCCGGGCGGAAGCAAGCGGTGCGCCCGCCGTGGGAGTAGACGTGGACGGGGCCGGGCTGATCACCATGGCCTTGAAGGGCCAGCCGGTGGGCCCCAAAACAAAAGAGGAACTGGCCGAACTGGTCGCGGCGACCCGGCTGCCATTTATTGTCAAAGGTGTCATGACGGTGGACGAAGCGGAGCTGGCCGTTGCTGCGGGCGCCGCCGCCATCGTGGTTTCCAACCACGGGGGGCGCATCCTGGACCACACTCCAGGGGCGGCAGAAGTTTTGCCGGCCATCGCCGCTGTAGTCAGGAATAAAGTCGCTATTCTGGCCGACGGCGGGGTGCGCAGCGGGGTGGACGCCTTAAAGCTGCTGGCCCTGGGCGCGGACGCTGTTTTAGTGGGCCGCCCGCTGGTCACCGCTGCTTTCGGCGGAGGCGCCGAGGGAGTCCGGTTCATCCTGGAAAAAATGACGGCGGAGTTAAAGCAGGCAATGATTCTAACCGGCTGCAAAACGCTGCCGGACATCACCAAAAAGATCCTATACACCGGAATGTCACAGGGACGGGGGTGTTGACCTTATCCCGCTTTATTCTTTAATGGTGCCGCAGAAATTACCTGGCGAGATTTCTATTTTGAAAGGAGGCTTTTCCAAATGACCTGGACACAGGCTTTTAACCCCCTGGGAAACCTTGGGTTATCTTCGCTGGTGGCGGCCATTCCGATTATTTTTTATGTTTATTGCTTTGGGCGTCTTCCGGACGAAAGGCCATACGGCCGGGATCATCACCATCGTTTTGGCCATTGCCGTGGCCATCCTGGGTTACGGCATGCCCGCCAACTATGCCTTGTGGTCCGCCCTTTACGGAGCCCTGTACGGCCTCTGGCCCATCGGCTGGATTGTCGTCACCGCCGTTTTTCTTTACAACCTCACCGTCAAAACCGGCCAGTTTGAAATCATCAAGGATTCTATCGCGGCAATTACTGACGACCGGCGCCTGCAGGCGCTCTTAATCGCTTTTTCCTTTGGCGCGTTTATTGAAGGCGCCGCCGGCTTCGGCACGCCGGTGGCGATCACGGCGGCCATGCTGGTGGGGCTGGGTTTCAACCCCCTCTACGCGGCCGGCATCTGTCTGATTGCCAATACTTCCCCGGTGGCTTTCGGAGCCATCGGCATTCCCATTATCACCGCCGGCGGCGTGACCGGCCTGGACACTATGCCGATCAGCCAGATGGTGGGCCGCCAGCTGCCTTTTCTTTCGGTCTTTGTACCTTTCTGGCTGGTGTTCATCATGGCCGGCTGGAAGGGGGCCAGGGAAGTCATGCCGGCCATTGTCGTCAGCGGCGTCTCCTTTGCCCTGATGCAGTGGTTTTCCTCCAATTACCTGGGTCCTTTGCTTCCCGATATTTTGTCTTCTCTATTTTCCATCGTCTGTCTCGTTTTATTCCTGCGGGTATGGAAACCCGGGCAGGTCTGGCGTTTTCAGGATGAGCCGCCGGCAACTTTAAAAGTCACCCGGCACAGTCCCGGTGTGATTTTGAAAGCCTGGTCCCCCTTCATTGTTTTGACCATTTTAATTGCCGACTGGGGCTTGAACCCGGTGAAGGCGCTGTTAAACAAGGTCAACATCCCGATCGTTTTCAGCGGTCTGGATAAAATGATTCTCGTCGGCGGAAAGCCGATGGCCGTTGTTTATACGTTTAACTGGCTGGCCGCCACCGGGACTTCCATCCTGATTGCAGCAATCGTTTCAGCATTTATTTTACGGGTGGGACCGGGCAGGTTCCTGGCCATCTTCTGGGAAACTCTGAAAAACCTCCGCTTCGCCCTGGTGACCATCGCCTGCGTTTTGGCCTTTGCCTATGTGGCCAACTGGTCGGGAATGACCACGACGATGGGTAAGGCGTTCACCGTGGTCGGAGCGGCTTTCCCCTTTGTAGCCGCTTTTTTGGGCTGGCTGGGCGTCTTCATCACCGGCAGCGACACCTCCTCGAACGCTTTGTTCTGCAACATGCAGAAGGTGACAGCGGAATCCCTCAACATTAATCCGGTTCTTACGGTGGCGACAAACTCGGCGGGTGGTGTGGCCGGGAAGATGATTTCCCCGCAAAATATCGTGGTCGGCGCCTCCTCCACCGGACTGATCGGCCGCGAGGGGGACCTGTTCCGGTTCACCGTGTGGCACAGCATCTTTTTCACCGCCTTCATCGGGGTGATCGCCACGCTCCAGGCGTACGTATTTCCGGGAATGATCCCGCCGGCGGTCAAGGCGGCGGCCGCGGCGGCCGCGGCAGCCAAAGGCGGCGCCTGGTACCTGTTAATTTCGGCGGTGATTGTCCTGGTGATCGGGGTGGCTGCCTACCGGCAGGCTAACGGAACTTTGCGCACGGGGGCTTGAGCACCGGGGCTTTCAGCGACAGGAAGCCTGTTTGCCGTCTGAATACCCACGATAAGGAGGCGAACGCATTGGCTGCTTCCCAGGCCATTGCTGAGTTCATCAAGGCGCTGGGCAAAGAAAAGGTGCTCACGGACCGGGAGGACCTCCTTTGCTATTCTTACGACGCTACCCCCGACGTGCCGGGGGCGCTGCCGGAAGCCGTTGTTATGCCGGAAAACACCGCCGAAGTGGCTCAGGTGATCAAAATTGCCGGCCGGTACCGGGTGCCCGTTTACCCGCGCGGCGCCGGGACAAATTTAAGCGGAGGGACGGTGCCCGTGCGGGGTGGCATCGTCCTTTCCCTGCTGAAGATGAACAAAATCCTGGAAATTGACGCCGACAACCTGATTGCCGTGGTCCAGCCGGGGGTGGTGAATCAGGCCTTAAACGACGCCCTGGCTCCTTACGGAGTTTTCTACCCGCCGGACCCCGGCTCGGCGGCCACGGCCACCATGGGCGGTAACGTGGCGGAGTGTTCCGGGGGCCTGCGGGGCTTAAAGTACGGAGTGACCAAGGATTACGTCCAGGGCCTGGAAGTGGTCCTCGCCGACGGGACGGTGGTCCGGCTGGGCGGAAAAACGGTGAAAAACGTGGCCGGCTACGACCTGGTGAAACTTTTTGTCGGCTCCGAGGGCACCCTGGGGATCATCACGGAAATCACCGTCCGGCTTTTGCCCGTGCCGGAGAGCCGCTGCTCCATGCTGGCCGTTTTCGCGGATCTGGAAGCGGCCGGCAACGCGGTAAGTGATATTATCCGGCACAAGGTCATCCCGGCCACCCTGGAAATTCTGGATAAGGTGACGATCCGGACCGTGGAGGATTACCTGCACATCGGGCTGCCCGTGGAGGCGGAAGCAATCTTGCTGGTGGAGACGGACGGGATCAAAGAGGTAGTGGAAAAAGAAAAGGAAGTGCTGCGCCGGGTCCTGGAGAAGCACGGCGCTTTAGTGCGGATTGCCGCCGGCGAACAGGAAAGGGACCAGCTCTGGGCGGGGCGCCGGGCCGCGCTGCCCGCCCTGGCCCGGGTCAAACCGACCACTGTACTGGAAGACGCCACGGTGCCGCGCAGCCAGGTGACCAGGATGCTGGCGGCAATCCGGGAGATTGGCCAAAAATATAACGTGCTGATCGGAAATTTCGGCCATGCCGGCGACGGTAACCTGCACCCCACCATCCTGACCGACGCTCGGAACGAGGAGGAAATGGAGCGGGTCCACCGGGCTGTGGAGGAAATCTTCAAAAAGGCTCTGGAACTGGGCGGCACCCTGTCCGGCGAGCACGGCATCGGCCTGGCCAAGAAAAGGTTTTTGCCCTGGCAGGTCGGCCCGGAAGGGCTGGCGCTGATGAAAAAAATCAAGCGGGCCCTGGATCCTTTGAATATTTTGAACCCCGGCAAGTTCGTGGATAGTGCGGACCTGGACGAAAATGGAGAAAAAAGGGAAGGGGAGGGGGAGACGGGGCGGTGAGTTCTTTTCAGCTGGCCGATCTGGAAGAAGAACTTTTACGGTGCATGAAGTGCGGCAACTGCCAGGCGGTCTGCCCCCTTTATAAGGCGACCCGGGAGGAGCCGCTGGTCGCCCGGGGCAAGATCAGGCTGGCCGAGGCAGTGTTGCTGGGGGAAATCGACTGCACGCCGAAAATCGCCCGGCGCTTTGAAGAGTGCCTGACCTGCCTGGCCTGCATGGCGAACTGCCCCAGCGGCGTGCGTTACGACCGGCTGATCATTGCCGCCCGCGCCGCCGCCGCCCAAAAACGCGGCCTGCCCCGGCTGCTCCGCTCCGCCGCGCTGCTGCTCCGCCGCCCGCGCCTTTTCCGGCTGGCCCTGCGCGCGGCCGGGAAAACGCAGGGTTTGCTTTTCCGGCGGGAACCCGCGGGCGGGCAGTCGCCGCGTTTCCGGCTGGTGGCCGGCCGGGACCGGATTTTGCCCCGGCTGGCGCCCCGCCCCTATCTCGACCTTGTTCCGGAGATCGTTTCCCCCGCTCCCGGCACTGTCCGCGAGGCCGGCGCCGGCGGCCTGAAGGTGGCCTTTTTCCCGGGGTGCCTGGCCAACTACGTTTATCCGCAAACCGCCCGGGCGGCAACGGAACTGCTGACCTCTTTCGGCGTGACGGTGGTCACGCCGCGGCCCCAGCACTGCTGCGGGATGCCTGTTTTCATCCACGGCGACCTGGAGCTGATGCGCAAAATTGCCGGAGAGCAGGTGCGCCTTTTCAGCGGCGTGGACTGCGCCGCCCTGGTGACGGTGTGCCCGACCTGCGGGGAGGCCTTTTTGCATTACTATCCGGCCTTACTGACGGGCGAGCCGGGGGAAAGAGCGCGGACGCTGGCGGAAAAAACCATGGACATGACGGATTTTTTGATCAAATATAATTTAGGGGCGCCGGAGGTATGGGGGCCGGTTCCCGGTACAGTTACCTACCACAGCCCCTGCCACCTGGACCGGGGAATGGGGGTTTACAAACAGCCGCTGGAGCTGATTAAAAAGGTTCCAGAAACTGTTTTTCGGCCTTTGCGGGAACCCACCACCTGCTGCGGCGGAGCCGGTGCCTTTACCTTCACCAACCGGGGGCTGTCCGAACTGGTGCTGAACCCCAAGGTGGCCGACATCAGGCAAACCGGCGCCCAAACCGTGCTTACCGGTTGCAGCGCCTGCCGGATGCAGCTGGCGGAGGCTCTGGCCAAAGCCGGCCTGGCCGTCGAAGTGCTGCACACCGTGGAGTTTCTCGCCCGCGCGCAAAAGGAAAAAAGCGGGTTAAGTTAAGCTAGTGCCAGACACTTAACTTATTTTCTGAGGAGTTGCCCATGAAGACTGCCGTCCTCTCCATAAAGAATGAAAATGAGGGCTGGAATTTGTCCGGGCGAGCGACATATGCGAAGGGTCGGGAACCAGACACAGCGCAGCCGCGGCAAGCGAACCGGCAGCGCGAAACGCGCAGATACCACTATGCAAAAGTGCTGACAATAATCGCTGGTTAGACCGGCATAGCTAAAAAACTAACGTCTCGTGCGCATTTTGCAGCGCTGCCTGGTTCGCTCCGCGGCAAGCTGATGTCTGGTCGACCCGGAGCATCGGAGCGAGCCGGACAATTCCAGCCCGATGACACTATTTTCGAGGGAGTTCCCCATGAGAACGTTCGTTCTCTCCATTAATCATGAAAATCTATTTTCTGAGGAGGCGAAAAAGACTTTGGCGAATACTGCCCTGGATTCAAAAGCAGAAAGCAACTACCGGCTGTTTGCCCGGATGGCCGAAGCCATGGCGGCGGAAGTGCACCGGGCGGGCAATTTGAGCGCGGCCAGGGAAAAATTACGGGAAATCCTGCAGGCGCTGGCGCCCCGAAAGATCGTTGCCGCTCCGGGCGTTCTCCTCGCCAGGCTGGCGCCGGGCGAAGCGGCGCAAGAGGCCGGCGCCGCCTTTTACACGGAAAAACTGCGCCGGTACGCTCCCGAGGCGGATTTGGGGGTTTCCGAAATGGAACTGGGCATCGCCGAAACCGGCAGCATCGCCCAGAACGCCACAGACGCGGCCAGCCGCCTGGTGTCCACCCTGCCTCCCGTACATCTGGCCGTCCTGCGCACGGACACTATTGTCCCCACCTTAAGGGACGCCATCACCCGGGCCGGGGAAGGCGGCGGCCCGCCTCCGTACTGGACGATCATCACCGGCCCCAGCCGGACGGCCGACATCGAAAGGGTGCTTACCATCGGGGTGCACGGACCCTACCGGCTGATTATTCTGGCCATCGACAATGCGGACGAAAATGGGAACCCAAACGGTTAGGGGGCGCTGATCACGGATGGATAAAGAGGAAACAAGGGAAAAGAAAGGGAAAGGCTGTAGCCCGCTTGATCTCCGGCAGGCGATCCGGCAGGCCCTGGCCAATCAGAACCTGGGCGGCGCGCTGGGCCGCTTTGCAGACGCCTATTTGCCTTCGCGGGAAAAGGTTTTTGAGGGCAGAGACTTTGCCGCCCTCCGGGAAGAAATCCGGCGGGTCAAGCAGAGCACCATCGATTATATGGATGCGCTGGCCGAGAGATTTACCGAAAACGCCAGAAAGCGCGGCGCCGTCGTTTTTCCGGCGCCGGACGCCCAGGCGGCCTGCGCTTACATCCTGGAGCTGGCGCGGAAAAACAGCGTGGATTTCGTGGTCAAGTCCAAATCCATGGCCAGCGAGGAAATCCACCTGAACAAATACCTGGAAAAGGCCGGGATCACAGTAGCCGAAACGGACCTGGGCGAGTGGATCATTCAATTGTGCGGCCAGAAGCCCTCCCACATGGTGATGCCGGCCATCCACCTGACCAGGCAGGAAGTGGCCGAAATCTTTTCGCACGAAATCAAGGAGCGTCTGGAAAGCGACATCCCGCGCCTGGTGAAGGTGGCCCGGGAGCAGCTCCGGCAAAAGTTTCTCACGGCCCAAATGGGGATCTCCGGGGCCAACGTGGCGGTGGCGGAGACGGGCACTCTTTTCATTATGACCAACGAAGGGAACGCCCGCCTGGTGACCACGCTGCCGCCCATTCACGTAGTCATCGTCGGCTTGGAAAAGCTGGTGGAGAAACTCTCTGACGCCGGCCCGATTTTCGAGGCGCTGCCCCGTTGCGCCACCGCCCAGCACCTGACCAGCTATCTTTCCCTGATCACCGGACCGGCGCAGGTCGAAAATATCGAAGGGGAAACCGGGGCCAAGGAACTGCACATCGTTCTGCTGGATAACGGCCGGCGGAAAATGGCGGCGGATCCCCGGTTCCGGGACGCCCTGCGCTGTATCCGCTGCGCCTCTTGCTTAAACGTCTGCCCCGTTTTTGCCCTGATCGGGGGGCATGTCTTCGGCCACATTTATACCGGCGGTATTGGCACCATCCTGACCGCCTTTTTCGGCCCCGGCCGCGAAGCGGAGGACCTCCAGACCCTCTGCCTGGGCTGCCAGCGCTGCAGGGAGTACTGCCCGGCGGGGATCGACATCCCGCAAATGATTCTGGACCTGCGGGAGCGCTATGCAGGCGGCCGTCTTTTGCCCCGGGGGCAAAAGCTGTTTATGGAAAAAGTGATGCCGAACCGGAAATTATTCCATACCATCCTGAAAACCGCCGCGCGGGTGCAAAAACCGGTCACCAAAGGCCGGCCCCTGGTGCGTCACCTGCCCCTTTTCGGGCGCGGTTTAACGGAGGGGCGCAGCCTGCCGGCGCTGGCCGACCGCGCTTTGCGGGATCGCCTCGGGGCGGGTGAAACAGCCGCCGGGCAAATCGGAGGACAAACGATCCGGCCGGCCGGCGAACCGGTTCAAAAAGCCGGCTTTTTCGCCGGCTGTCTGATTGATTTTGTATACCCGGAAATCGGCGAGGCCGTCCTGGATACCCTCGTCTGCCTGGGGTATGCGCCTGTTTTTCCGCCGGCCCAAAACTGCTGCGGGTTCCCCCTGGAACATTCCGGTTTCCGGGAGGCGGCGGTGGAACTTGCCAAACAAAATATCGCCGCTTTTGCCGGGGCCGGCGTTTCCGTCGTGGTTACGGCCTGCCCCACCTGCGCGGTCAGCCTGAAAAAAAGTTACCCGCGGCTCCTGGGGGACGACCCGGCCTGGGCGAAACAAGCGGCGGACCTGGCGGCAAAAGTGGTGGATTACGCCAGCTTTGCCTTGCACCAACTGGCGGACCGGCAAATCGAGGGGACTCCCTTTGGTCCGGTGACCTACCACGATTCTTGCCACTTAAAGCGCAGCCTGGGCGTTTACCGGGAGCCCAGGGAGCTTTTGGTCAGGGCGGGCGCGCAGCTTCAGGAGATGGCCTGGTCCGACCGCTGCTGCGGTTTCGGCGGCAGCTACAGCATTCAGTTTCCGGAATTGAGCCGGCCGATCCTGGAGCAAAAAATCGCCAATATAGCCGCTTCCGGAGCGAGGATGGTGGCCATGGACTGCCCGGGGTGCCTTTTGCAGATCCGCGGCGGGCTGGATTACCGTGACCTGCCGGTAAAAGCAGAGCATACGGCGTCGATCATCGGGGATATTCTCAAGCGGAAATTTTCATGATAAAATTAATTACCGTGGACCAAAGATAAATCCAAAGATAAATTAAAGATAAAAAAGGTTTTCCCGGGCACAAGGCGAATTACCTATTGTTTAAGGTTTTTTGACTCTTTAATCAGAAAGTGATGATAATGCGGGCAGAGGCCGGAAAAAAGGAGATCAGCATGGATTTACAGCCGATCCGGAACCGGCGGATTTACGAAATCATCGCCGAGCAGATTAAAAATTTAATTGCCTCCGGTAACCTTAGTCCAGGCGATAAGTTGCTTTCCGAGCGGGAACTGGCCGAGCAGTTGCAGGTGAGCCGCACTTCTGTCCGGGAGGCGCTGTGCGCCCTGGACATGGCCGGATTAATCGAGGTGCGTCCGGGTGAAGGGGCCTTTGTCCGCCGGGCCGGAACGGACACCATC
This sequence comes from Armatimonadota bacterium, assembly GCA_023511535.1. Taxonomy (GTDB): domain Bacteria; phylum Bacillota; class Desulfotomaculia; order Desulfotomaculales; family Nap2-2B; genus JAIMBK01. Next base: position 56,018 of record JAIMBK010000004.1, on the reverse strand, counting down.
ATTGAGCCCCTTTCCTTTGCCATCTTGCTGGAAAAAGACCGGGTCCGCGACATTCTGGAAGTGCGGCTGGGTTTGGAAGTGGAATCCGCCGGTCTGGCCGCCCAGCGGGCGACGGAAGAGGAGCTGGCCAGGATGGAAGCGGCCCTGCGCCTGATGGAGGAAGATGTGAAAACCGGCCGGTCCGGAGAGAAGGCGGACTTCGAGTTTCATTACGCCATTGCCGAGGCCGCGCATAACCAGCTGCTGCTGAGGGTGATGAATACTATTCACGATATGATGCACCATACCCTGCGCATCACGCGTAATCTCTGGATGACGCCGGTGCCCGGAACCCCGCAGCGCCTGTACGAAGAGCACAGGCAGATTTACCAGGCGATCGGCCGGCGCAACAAGGCCGCCGCGCGCAAATTAATGTACCGGCACTTGACTAAAGTAGCAGCCGAACTGGAACGAATAAATAAGTTGATGACGACGGAACATTCTTAGCAGAACATTCCTTCCGGACGCTCTTCGGGAAAATTCGTGGGGAAAAGGATCACCAAATGAATGGCGAAGAAAAAGAAATTTCCCAGGTTGCCGAAAACTAACGGCCTTAAGGAAAAATTTAGTTTAGCTCTCGCGGGGATCAGCTACGCCTGGTCGACCCAAAGCAATTTCCGCCTTCATCTGCTGGCCGCACTGGTGACCTTGCTGGCCGCTTTTCTTTTCCGGCTGTCCGCCCGCGAGTTTCTTTTTTTGCTTTTTGCCATTTTTCTTGTGTTTATTGCCGAAATGCTGAATACGGCCATTGAGCTGGCCGTCGACCTTTTCGGCCCCGGCCACCACCGCCTGGCCAAAGCCGCCAAAGACGTGGCCGCCGGGGCCGTCCTGCTGGCCGCAATTAATTCCGTAATCATCGGGGTACTGGTGTTTTACCCGTATCTGGCGGCCCTTTTTAAACATTAATCCCGGGGTAAAAAGGCACAAAGGCACAAAGGCAACAGGCACAAAGGCAACAGGCACAAAGGCAACAGGCACTAAGGCACTAAGACACTAAGGCACTAAGACACTAAGGCACAAAGGCAAAAAAGAGAAATATGACGGAAATTTTTTACTTTATGCCTTTTTAAATTGACTGCCCCATTGTCGAGGGGGTGATCGATTTATGTTGATCAAACTGCCCAACATGGATTATCCCGGGGAAAAGCTGCTTAGCCTGGCCCGCGCCGCCCGGGAAGCGGCTTACGCGCCCTATTCCGGGTTTCGCGTCGGGGCGGCGCTCTTGACCACCCGCGGACTGGCATATAAAGGCTGCAACGTGGAAAACGCTTCTTTCGGGTTGACCGTTTGCGCCGAACGGGTGGCGCTTTTCAAGGCGGTCAGCGAAGGGGAGCGGGAATTTGCGGCGCTGGCGGTTACGGCCGGCACGGTAGAGTACTGTCTTCCCTGCGGTGCCTGCCTGCAGGTGCTGGCGGAGTTTAACCCCCAGCTAACGGTTTTGATGGGCAACTCGCGGGGCGAATACCTGGAGCGGCGGGTGGCTGAACTCCTCCCCCTGGCTTTTCGGCTGTCCCCCGTCCGTAACAGGGATTAGACACTCACGCTGCTAACACAGCACCAGCAAAGGATGAAAATTAACGACTTCCATAGCATTTACCTGGAAGCACTGAGGCACGCGGGCAAAAAGAATCAGGGTTAGAAGTATTTCTGCTTTGCGCCTTCGTGCCTGCTTAGCTTTATGCCTTATATTCTCAGAGGGGTTAATCTCAGTATCTTTCGTATCCTCTGGGGTAATTTTTTTGTAAGGAGTGAAACCGGTTGGAGCAAAAAACGCAGCTGTCCCCCGCCGGGACAAAAGCAAAAGCCAGTTTGGGCATCCACTTTGTCCTTTTTTTGACGGTTACCATCTGGGCCAGCACGTTTATTAACATCAAAGTTGTTCTTCAGCAGCTTCCTCCGAATACCATTGCCTTTCTGAGGTTTTTTCTGGCCGGCATTATTTTGGTTTTTTACTTCAGGTTAACCGGCCAGCCGGGGGTGAAGAGGGAAGACTGGCCGCGGGTAGGTGTCTGCGGTTTAACCGGGGTTGCTCTGTATAATTTTCTCCAGAACCAGGGGCTGAAGTATGCGGGGGCCACGGACGCGGCCATTCTGGCTTCGCTGGCGCCTGTTTTTATGGCCGTCTTAAGCTGGCTGATCCTGCACGAAAACATCACCGGACAGCAAATTTTCGGGATTATTGTTGCTTTTACCGGTTCGTTACTGGTGGCCACCAACGGTTCTTTCCGGGATCTGGCCATAAATTCCACCCGTTTATGGGGCGATTTTTTAGTTTTGTTAACCGGGGTAGTCTGGGCCGTGTATAATATCGCCTTAAAAAAATTGCTGGACCGTTACCCGCCGGTCACCGTCCTTACTTATTCAACGGTAATCGGCACCCTGCTTTTGTTCCCCCTCATGCTTTTCGAATCGCCGCAGTTTGGCTCCGTGAATCTGGCGGGCTGGCCTCAACATCATTTACCTTGGCTTGATGGCGTCCGCCCTGGCCTACCTGCTCTGGAATAAAGCCCTGGCCGTCACTTCCACCGTTACCGCGGGGGCGTATTTATACCTTATACCTGTCATCGCCGGAATTATTGCGGCGGTATTTTTAGGGGAGATTCCCGGTTTTTATCTTGTTGCGGGAGGGGTCATGGCCCTGGCCGGCACTTATTTCGCCGGGAAGTAGGAGAAAAAGTGGCGGGAGCGGGTGAGAATCGAACTCACCAGGGACGGGAACGCCGCCCCGCGGCTGGTTTTGAAGACCAGGAGGGCCACCAGGCCCCATCCACTCCCGAAAATTTGTTTGCAAAAAATTATTCCTGGATTTGGCCCTCCGGCACCAACCGCCTAAGGGCCAGAAAATATTATAGCACATCACCCCGGATTAATCAATTATTACGAAAAGCCTAGGCGCCGGCGTTTTCCCGCCGGTGCGAAATGGGAAAGATCTTTCCGGACACTTCCCCTTCCAGAACCACCTGGCCCTGCTGGTTGGTACAGGTCATCCGGAGGGTCAGTTTATTTTTTTCGGGGTCTTTTTCGGCAACGGTGACCCGGGCGCAGATGGTTTCACCGATGTAGACGGGGGCCAGGAAACGGAAGGACATCCTGGTGGCCGGGTAAGGTTCGGGAAGCAGGGTTCCTCCCGCGTGGGTAATCATGCTGCCGGTGAGGAGCCCCGGTACCACCCGTTCCCGGAAGCCGCAAAGGGCGGCGGCCTGGGGATCGACGTGGATAGGGTTAAAATCGCCCGTAACGCCGGTAAAGTTGGCGACGTCTCCATCCGTGAAGGTGCGGTAAAAAGTTACCGTGTCACCGACCTGCAGATCAGCCCAGGACAGGAAAAAACGCATTACCTTAAAACCTCCCGGTTAGTAAACTTTTTAACTTATGTTATAACATTCCAAACAGTTTGGCAAGTTAAGAAAAACCATCTGCTGCCATTGATTTTTTCACTAAAATGTAATAATCTAATGGAAGATTGCTTTTCGTCAGGATTCTTCCCGTCCGGGGGAGGATTTTTTAGTGTCTTGGGCGAACTATTTTGTGGGTAAGAGCGCTTGTTGGGGGACGGGGCGAAAAACGCATGCAGGAGCTTTTCGGAGAAATCAAAAGCGAGCTGAAGGTTGTAGAAGAGGAGTTAAGGAAGGTTTTGCAGGCTCCGGACCCGTTTATTACCGAAACAGCCACCCACCTGTTAAACGCCGGCGGCAAAAGGCTCCGTCCTGCCTTCAGCCTGCTGGGCGGCCGGTGCGGCGACTACTCCTTTGAGCGCGTTTTGCCTCTGGCCATGGCCCTGGAATTGATCCATATGGCCACCCTGGTTCACGACGACGTGGTTGATTCGGCCGTGAAACGCAGGGGGGTGGATACCGTCAAGGCCCGGTGGGGAAATAAGGTGTCCACCCACATTGGCGATTATTTATTTTCCAAATCGTTGATTTTAGTTTCCCGGTACGAAGAGCCGCTGATCAGCCGGGTCCTCGCCGAAACCAGCGTCAAGATGTGCGAGGGGGAAATGCTGCAAATTGTTACCTGTTATGATCTCAACCAGACAGTGAAAGATTATTTCTACCGCATCAAACGGAAGACCGCCCTGCTGATCTCGGCCAGCTGCCAGCTGGGCGCGGCGGTCTGCAGGGCTCCGTCCGGCGTGGCGGAATCTTTGCGCCGCTACGGTTACAATCTTGGCATGGCTTTTCAAATTACAGACGACATCCTGGATATGGTGGCCGACCAGGATTTGCTGGGCAAGCCGGTGGGGAGCGATTTGCGCCAGGGCATTCTTACTTTGCCGGCCATCTACGCGCTGCGGCACAGCCCCCGGCGGGAGCGATTGTTTAAGCTGATTTCCGGGCGGGAGCAAAGCGACGGAAAAATCGGGGAGGCCATTGAAATAATCAAAGATTGCGGCGGCATCGTTTTTGCCGCCCGGGTCGGGCAAAGATTTATCGCCCGGGCCAAACGGGCGCTGGCCGCTTTGCCCGCGGAACCGGTCAAAGAAACGCTGAGGCTGGTTGCTGATTATATCCAGACAAGAAGGTATTGAGGAAATATTTAAGGAGTTAGCTGCGGAACTTGCGTTCCTGCATACAGTCACATCCAGGAAGAGGGTCTAACCCTAATTCCTAATTCCTAACCCCTAATTCCTGTTTTCGAGGGAGACTGATGGCTTGTTGTTATCCTATCGCCCTAAAGCTGGAAAACCGGAACTGTCTGGTCGTCGGCGGAGGGGCGGTGGCCGAGCGAAAGGTGCTTTCCCTGCTTAGAAGCGGGGCGAAGGTTAAACTGGTGAGCAGGGAAGTAACGCCCCGCCTGCACCGCTTAATTGCAGAGGGGCGGATTTGCTGGCGGCAGGGGGAATACCGGCCGGCCGACCTGGCGGGGGTTTTCCTGGCCATCGGGGCGACCAGCTGTCCGGAGACGAACCGGCGGCTGGCCCGGGACTGCCGGGAGCGCAACCTGCTGGTCAACGTGGTCGACGACCCGGAAAATTGCACTTTTTATGTGCCGGCGGTGGTAACGCGGGGCTCCTTTCAGATTGCCGTTTCTACCGGCGGAAAAAGCCCCCTGCTGGCCAGGAAAATCCGGGAGGAACTGGAGAAAAGATACGGGCCGGAATACGGGGAACTGACCGAACTGCTGGGCCGGATCCGGGAAAAGGCAAGGCGGGAAATTGAAGACGGCCACGCCAGGCAGGAGCTTTTGGCCGGGCTGGTCGACGAGCAGGTGCTGAAGCTCGTGCAAAAAGGGCTTTGGGCGGAGGCAAAGGAGCGGGTTATAAATAATGTTCGTCCTTGTCGTAGGGGTCAATCACCGGACGGCGCCCGTTGAAGTGCGCGAGCGCCTTTCTTTTACGGAACATTCTTTGCAGGAGGCGCTGGCCAGGATCAGCGCCGAGCCGGCCGTCGCCGGTTGCGTAATCCTTTTCACCTGCAACCGGACGGAGATTTACGCGGCAGCCCGGGAACTGGACGAGGGTTTAAACGCGATCCGGGGCCACCTTTCCAGCCTGTCCGGGGTCGACATTGCCGGGATTAAAAATTATACGTACGTGCACACGCTCCAGGACGCCGTCCGGCATCTCTTCCGTGTAGCCGCCGGGCTGGATTCCATGCTGCTGGGGGAACCGCAAATCCTGGGCCAGGTGCGGGACGCCTACCAGTTTGCCTTCCAGCGGGGCTTTACCAACAAGGTGCTGAACACCCTCTTTCAGCAGGCCATTGCGGCGGGCAAGCGGGTGCGCCGGGCGACCGGGATCGATCAAAACGCGGTTTCCATCAGCTACGCCGCGGTGGACCTGGCCAGGCAGGCGCTGGGAGAGCTGGCCGGGCGTTCGGTGCTGATTATCGGGGCCGGCAAGATGAGTGAGCTGGCCGCCCGCTACCTGGTGGCCAACGGCGTTACCGGGGTGATTGTTTCCAACCGGTCTTACGGGCGGGCCGTCAACCTGGCCCGGCAATTCGGCGGGCGCGCGGTGAAATTTGATCAATTATACAACTACATGTTGGAAGCGGACATTGTGATCAGCTGCACCGCCGCCGCCCATTACGTGGTCCACTACCCGCAGGTGGCGGAGGTCATGGCCAGGCGGCCGGGGGCCCGGCTCCTGCTGATTGACATCGCCGTGCCCCGGGATATTGACCCGCGGATCGGTGAACTGCCGGGGATTACCCTGCACGACATCGACGACCTGCAAACCGTGGTGGATCAAAACCTGGCCTGGCGTAAACAGGCGGCCGTCACGGCGGAAGGCATTATCGAGGAAGAATTGAATCAGTTCATGGCCTGGCTGGGGATTCAGTCCGTGGTGCCGACCATCGCCGCGCTGAAAGAGCGGGCCGAGCAAATCAAGCAAAATGAGCTGCGGCGGGCGCTGAACCGTCTGGGGGAGCTTTCGGCCCACGATAAAAAAGTGATTGGTTCGCTGGCCAATTCAATTGTCAACCAGCTTTTGCATCTTCCCATCACCCGGCTGAAAGAATATGCCCTCACTGCGGAGGGCCACCTGTATACTGAGGTTTTGCAAAATCTTTTTGACCTGGAAGTGTCCGAAAAGCGCGAAGAACAGGCTAAAAAACAGGGATTAGGGATTGGGGGATAGGGGGTAAATTAAATACGGCGGAGGAAGATTGGTGCGCAAGGAGATTGTGGTGGGCAGCCGGGAGAGCAGGCTGGCCCTCTGGCAGGCCCAATGGGTGGTTGAGCAGCTCAAAAAGCAGCATCCCGGACGCCGCTTCCGGATTGCCGGGATGAAAACCAGGGGCGACCATATCCTGAACGTACCTCTGGCCAGGATCGGGGACAAGGGCCTGTTTACAAAGGAACTGGAAAACGCCCTGCTGGCAGGGGAGTGCGACCTGGCGGTGCACAGCATGAAGGATCTTCCCACGCGCCTGCCCGGCGGGCTGGTGATCGGGGCGGTTTGCCGCCGGGAGTACCCGGGGGACGTGCTGATCTCCAAACGGGGGCTGACTTTGCAGGATTTGCCGCCGGGGGCATGCCTCGGCACCTCCAGTCTGCGCCGCAAGGCGCAGTTGCTGCGTTTTCGCCCGGATTTAAAAATGGTCGACATCCGCGGAAACCTGACCACCCGCCTGCGCAAGCTGGCGGAACAGGAGTTGGACGCCCTGGTGGTGGCGTACGCCGGAATTTGCCGGCTCGGCCTGGAAAAGGAGATTACGCAAAAGATTCCCTTTTCCATCTGCCTGCCTGCCGTCGGGCAGGGTTCGATCGGGGTGGAAATCAGGGAAGGGGACGAGGAAATCCGGCAGCTGGCGGCGGGGCTGGATGATCCCGAAGCGCGCCCGGCCGTAACCGCCGAGCGGGCTTTTTTACGCCGGCTGGAAGGAGGCTGCCAGGTGCCCATCGGCGCTCTGGGGCAGATTGAAAACGGCCGTCTTCATCTGACAGGGGTAGTGCTTACCCTGGACGGGCAGCGTTATCTCCGGGAGAGCATCAGCGGTCCGCCGGAAGAGGCCGCCGCCCTGGGGGAGGAACTGGCCGGGCGGATGCTGGCGAAGGGGGCCGGCGAAATTTTAACCCGGGTCCGGCAGGAGTTTGAATTAAGTTAAGTGCCAGGCACTTAACTTATGATGATGGTAATCTGGGTTTTCGGAGGAGCACGATTGGGATGAAGGCAGGAACAGTGTACCTGGTAGGAGCGGGTCCGGGTGATCCGGGCCTGTTTACGATAAAGGGCCGGGAAGTTCTGGAAAAGGCCGACGTGGTGGTTTACGACCGGCTGGTCAACCCGGCTTTGCTGTCCCTGGCCCGCCCCGGGGCGGAAATAATTTATGCCGGGAAAAGCCCGGACGGTCATACATTGTCCCAGGAGGAAATCAACTCCCTGCTCGCCGAAAGGGCAAAAAGGGGGCAGGCCGTGGTCCGCCTGAAAGGGGGCGATCCATTTGTTTTCGGACGCGGGGGGGAAGAGGCGGAGGCCCTGGCCGAAAGCGGCGTTCCCTTTGAGGTGGTGCCCGGGGTCACCTCGGCCATTGCCGCGCCGGCCTACGCGGGAATTCCGGTGACCCACCGCGACTACACTTCCACGGTGGCGATCATCACGGGAAATGAAGATCCAGCCAAAGAAAGTTCCCGTCTCGCCTGGGAGAAAATTGCCGCCGGGGCGGGCACCCTGGTCTTCCTGATGGGGATGGCGAACCTGGCCGCCATCACTTCCCGCCTGCTCGAACACGGACGCGCCCCCGGCACCCCGGTTGCTCTGATCCGCTGGGGCACCTGGGCGGAACAGCAGGTCTTAACGGGGACGCTGGCCGACATCGCGGAGCGGGCCGCCGGCGCCGGTTTCGCCAATCCGGCGGTGATTGTCGTGGGCGAGGTGGCGGCTTTGCGGGAGCGGCTGAAGTGGCTGGAAAACAAGCCCCTGGCCGGCCGCCGCGTGCTGGTTACCCGGGCGGCGGAGCAGGCCGGCAGCCTGTCCGGCGCCTTGCGTTCCCTGGGCGCCGAGACGCTGGAATTTCCCGCGATCAAAATCACCCCCCCGGACGACTACGGTCCCCTGGACCGGGCCATTGACCAGATTACACTTTATGACTGGCTGATTTTCACCAGCGTAAACGGAGTGAAATTCTTTTTCCGGAGGCTTTTGCAAAAGGAGCGGGATATCCGCGAATTAAAAGGGATCAAGATCGGGGCAATCGGTCCGGCGACCCGCCGGGCGCTCCGTGATTACGGCCTGCGGGTGGATTTTATGCCGGAGGAATACCGGGCGGAAGCAGTTGCCGCCGGCCTGAAAGAAAAAATTCACCCCGGCCGGCGCGTCCTGCTGCCCAGGGCGGATATCGCCCGCCCCTTTTTAAAAGAGGCGCTGGCGGAAGCCGGGGTTGCCGTGGAGGAAACGGCGGCCTACCGCACAGTCATGGACGGGCGGGGCAGGGATCTGGTCAAAGAATATTTGCGCCGGGGGCGCATCCACATCATCACGTTTACCAGTTCTTCCACCGTGCGTTACTTTGTCGATCTGATCGGCCGGGAGGATTTGCCCCGGCTCCTGACCGGCGCCGGCATCGCCTGCATCGGGCCGGTCACGGCCCAAACGGCGGAAGAATTCGGCCTGCAGGTGGACGCGGTGGCCGGGGAATATACGATTGAAGGATTGGTCAAGGCGATTGTCGCGAAATTCGGCAGGTAATTTAAGGCCCAGAGAAATCTTCTTTTTTCTAGGCACAAAGGCGCAAAGGCACCAGGGAACTGAGGCAGAAAAAGCAAATACTTACTTTGTGCCTTTCAAGAGGGATAAAAAATGTTAAGCGTAACGAAACTGCTCTGCGATTCCCAAAACTTTGGTGATCTCTTGCGGTACAACGAAAATGCACACCCCCGGCGCTCCGGAGCGGCGGCGGGTTACGGGCCGGTGGTTGCCTGGAACATGACGCGCGCCTGCAACCTGCGCTGCCGGCACTGTTACGCCGCGGCCGGCAGCCGGCCGGCGGACAACGAGCTGACCACCCGGGAAGCTAAAGAGCTGATTGCCGACCTGGCCGCTTTTCGCGTTCCGGCCCTGCTTCTTTCCGGCGGCGAGCCCCTGCTCCGTCCCGATTTCTTTGCGCTGGCCGAATACGCCGGATCCCTGGGCCTGCGCCTGACCCTGTCCACCAACGGTACGCTCATTACGCGAGAGCTGGCGCGGAAAATAAAGGAGACCGGGGTCAGTTACGTGGGCATCAGCTTAGACGGCACCGGGGAAAACAACGACGCCTTTCGCGGCCGGCCGGGAGCCTTTGCGGCCGCCCTGGAGGGGATTCGCCACTGTGTGGCCGTGGGGCAAAAAGTCGGCCTGCGTTTTACGATTAACCAGCATAATCTTACCGAATTAGAGCCCATCTTTGACCTGGTTGACGGGGAAGGCATTGAACGGGTCTGTTTTTACCACCTGGCCTACGCCGGGCGGGGCAGCGCCATGGGTGATCAGGACATTACCAACCGGGAGCGCCGCCGGGTGATGGATTTAATTATCGAAAAAACGCTGGATTTCTGCCGCCGGGGCAAAAATGTGGAGGTGCTCACGGTAAATAATCACGCCGATGCGGTATATTTATATTTATACCTGGCCAAAAAAGACAGGAAGCGGGCCGCCGGCGCCTACCGGATGCTGCGCCGGAACGGCGGCAACCGCTCCGGCATCGCCATTGCCGCCATCGATTGGGAGGGTAACGTCCACCCGGATCAGTTTACATTTCAGCATACTTTTGGTAAGATAAGAGAACGTAAATTTAGTGAAATCTGGCAGGACACTGCGCACCCCCTCCTGGCCGCCTTAAGAAACCGGCAGGGGCTGCTGAAAGGGCGCTGCGCCTCCTGCCGCTTTCTGGAGATCTGCAACGGCAATTCCCGCGGGCGCGCCGAAGCCGTTTACGGCGATTACTGGGCGCCCGACCCGGCCTGTTATTTGAATGATGACGAAGTTTTGGCCGGGATGGAGGATTAGAAATCAGGAATCAGGGGTTAGGAATTAGGAATTGGGGGATGGGAATTAGACCTCCATGATGCTTTTTAGTAGCACCCACAGAGGGGTATTTTCAGGGTTCAGGAAAAGGAACCGGCCTAAATAAGCCGATCATCATGATTAATACCGGCGAATCTTTGCGTTCTGGTTAATTTTTTTAAGGAGGGAAAACAATGGGTTACCCGGTTACGCGTCTTCGCCGGCTGCGGGCAAATGAGCGCCTGCGCCAGATGGTGAGGGAAACCCGCCTGACGGCGGACGACCTGATTTATCCCGTTTTTGTAACGCACGGCCGGGGGGTGCGCAAGGCCGTAGAAGCGATGCCCGGCGTTTATAATTTTTCCGTCGACACCCTGCTGGCGGAACTGGCGGAGGCCAGGGCCCTGGGCGTCAAGGCGACCATTATCTTTGGCATTCCGCTTGTAAAAGACGAGGCCGCTACGGAAGCCTACGCCGACGAGGGCATTGTGCAGCAGGCCGTCCGCGCCATCAAAAAGGAACTGCCGGACCTGCTGGTCATTACCGATGTATGCCTTTGCGAATACACCAGCCATGGGCACTGCGGCGTCGTGAAAGACGGCCGGGTGTTAAACGACCCCACCCTGGAACTGCTGGCCCGCACCGCCCTTTCCCACGTCCGGGCGGGGGCGGATCTGGTCGCCCCTTCCGACATGATGGACGGCCGGGTGAAGGCCATCCGGGAAGCGCTGGATGAAGCGGGGTACGTGGAGGTTCCCATCATGGCGTACTCGGCCAAGTACGCTTCCGCCTTTTACGGTCCGTTCCGGGAGGCGGCCGGTTCAGCTCCGCAGTTCGGCGACCGGAAAACCTACCAGATGGACTTTCCCAACGCCCGGGAGGCCCTCCGGGAAGCAGAGCTCGACCTTGAAGAAGGGGCCGATATCGTGATGGTCAAACCGGCCCTGGCCTACCTGGACGTCCTCCGCCGGGTCCGGGACCGGTTCGGTTGTCCGGTAGCCGCCTATAACGTCAGCGGGGAATACGCCATGGTCAAGGCGGCGGCCCAAAAGGGGTGGCTCGACGAGCGCGCCGTCGTGATGGAGATCCTGACCGCGATCAAGCGCGCCGGCGCCGACCTCATCCTGACCTATCACGCCAAAGACGCCGCCCGCTGGCTGGCCGAAGAAATGTGAAGCAAGAAATCATCATTTGCATAACGCAAGCGGCAGGGCGGGATAATACCCGCCGCGGGAGGAAGGATAAGGTGATCATTTCCTGGAACACCACCAACGAATGTAACCTGCGTTGCCGGCACTGCTACCGCGACGCCAGAGAAAAGGCCCGGGAGGAATTAACCACCGCCGAAGGGCTGGCCCTGATTGACGAAATTGCCCGGGCGGGGTTTAAAATAATGATTTTTAGCGGGGGAGAGCCCCTTTTACGCCCGGATATCGTCACCCTGGTCGAACATGCCGCCCGCCGGGGCCTGCGGCCCGTCTTCGGCACCAACGGTACCCTGCTGACCCCGGAGCTGGTCCGCCGGTTAAAAGAAGCCGGCGCCCGGGCGATGGGCATCAGCCTGGACAGCGTCGACCCCCGGCGGCACGACGAATGGCGCGGTTCCCCCGGCGCCTGGCAGGCGGCGGTGGAAGGGATGCGGGTTTGCCGCGAGGCAGGGCTTCCTTTCCAGGTGAACACCACGGTGGTTGATTGGAACTGCCGCGAGGTAGAGGCTTTGACCGACTTTGCCGTGGAAAAAGGAGCCCGGGCCCACCATATTTTCTTTCTGGTGCCCACCGGGCGGGCGGTCAAGATTGAAGAAGAATCTTTGCGCGCGGAGCAGTACGAAGACTTACTGCGGCGCATCCTCCGGAAACAGCAACAGGTCGATATCGAACTAAAGCCGACCTGCGCCCCCCAGTTTATGCGCATCGCCCGGCAGATGGGCCTGGCCACCCGGTTCAGCCGCGGCTGCCTGGCGGGCATTGCTTACTGCATCATCGACCCGCGGGGGAATGTCCAGCCGTGCGCTTACCTGAACATCCCGCTGGGAAACGTCCGGGAGGTTTCTTTCGGCGAATTGTGGCGGGAGCACCCGGTGTTGAAGCGGCTCCGTTCGGGCGCCTACGGGGGCGCCTGCGGTGTCTGCGCATATCGAAAAATTTGCGGCGGCTGCCGGGCCCGCGCTTACTATTACACCGGCGATTATATGGCCGAAGAGCCGTTGTGCAGTTACCGGGGCGGGGTTCGCGAGGCAAGAGGACGGGCTTTTTCGAATGCTGGATGATCTGGACAAACGCCTGCTGAATCTGGTGCAAACCCGTTTGCCGGTGGCGCCCGAGCCTTACCGCGAGCTGGCGCGGGAGCTGGGAATTGCCGAGGAAGAGGTGATCGCCCGCCTGCGGCGGTTGATCGAAAAAAGGGTAATCCGGCGGCTGGGTGCCATCTTTGATTCCCGGAAGGTGGGCTACAAAGGCACTCTTTGTGCTTTTAAAGTACCCCCGGAGCGGATTGCCGAGGTTGCCGCCGAGGTGAACAGGCACCCCGGGGTAACCCATAATTACTTGCGGGATCACGAATACAACATGTGGTTTACCGTCCTGGCCGGTTCGGAGGCCGGACTGAACAAAATTGTGGAGGAAATCAAAGAGCGCACGGGCATAAACGAATATCTCCTCCTTCCGGCGATAAATATTTTTAAAATCCGGGTAAATTTTGACCTTGCTTAAGGGGTTCTATGTTGAATAAACTTGATCAAGCGCTGATCCGGGAACTCCAAAAAGGCCTTCCTTTGGTCAGCCGGCCTTTTCTGGCGATTGCCCGAAAGCTGCACTTAAGCGAACCGGAAGTGCTGGCCAAAGTCCAGGAATTTATTGATCGGGGAATCATCCGCCGGTTCGGCGCCGCCGTGCGCCATCAGGACCTGGGGTACGTGGCCAACGCCATGGTGGTCTGGCAGGTGCCGGACGAACGCGTCCAGGAAGCCGGCCGGATCATGGCTTCTTTTTCCGAAGTAAGCCATTGTTACGAACGAATCCGTGCGCCCGGGTGGCCCTATAATCTGTATACTGTCATCCACGGCCAAACGGAGGAGCAGTGCCGGGAAAAGGCCGCCCGCCTCGCCGCGGCCGCCGGCCTGACCGACTACCTGGTGCTTTTCAGCACCGCCGAATTAAAGAAAAGCAGCATGAAGTATTTCCTGGAGGAAACCTGAGATAAAAGAAGGGTAGAAGCTATTTCCGGGGGAGGCTTTACTCATGCCTGATTACCGCCGGTCCTCACAATTGTTTGCCGAAGCCCGGCGCTGGCTGCCGGGAGGGGTAAACAGCCCCGTGCGGGCCTTTCGGGCCGTCGGGCGGGACCCCGTTTTCATCGACCGGGGAAACGGTCCATTCCTTTACGACGTAGACGGCAACCGGTACATCGACTACATTTGTTCGTGGGGACCGCTCATTCTGGGTCACCGCCACCCGGAGGTCGTGGCGGCCCTGGCGGAGTGCCTGGAGCGGGGGACCAGCTTCGGCGCGCCTACGGAACTGGAGATTGAACTGGCCAGGACCATTGCGGCCGCCGTTCCTTCGTGCGAAATGGTGCGCCTGGTCAATTCGGGAACAGAGGCGGCCATGAGCGCCCTGCGGCTGGCCCGGGCCTGGACCGGACGCCCGAAAATCGTCAAATTCGCGGGCTGCTATCACGGTCACGCCGATTACCTGCTGGTGCAGGCCGGTTCCGGCGCCCTTACTTTCGGTGTGCCCACCAGCCCCGGGATTCCGCCCGACGTTGCCGTGAATACCATCACCGCCCCTTATAACGATCTGGAAACGCTGGAGAGAATCTTCGCGCAGGAGGGTGCCCGCATCGCCGCCGTGATTATCGAGCCCGTGGCCGGCAATATGGGCGTGGTGCCGCCGTGGGCCGGCTTCTTGCAAGGTGTGCGGGAGATTACGCGCCGCTCCGGCGCTTTGCTGATTTTTGATGAAATCATTACCGGCTTCCGGGTGGCTTATGGCGGCGCCCAGGGGCTGTACGGCATCACTCCCGACCTCACCTGCCTGGGCAAAATCATCGGCGGAGGATTGCCGGTGGGGGCATACGGCGGAAAAAGGGAAATCATGGAACAGGTTGCTCCCCAGGGGCCCGTGTACCAGGCCGGCACCCTGTCCGGCAACCCCCTGGCCGTTACCGCCGGCCTGGCTACCTTAAAAGTTTTACGGCAGCCGGAAATTTACCGGGAGCTGGAAGAAAAAGGCGCCCGCCTGGCCGCCGGCCTGCAGAATGCCGCCCGGGAAGCAGGTTTGCCGGTGGCGGTCAACCGCGTCGGGTCGCTGCTCTGTGCTTTCTTTACCGGAAAAGAAGTGGTTGATTACGAAACCGCCCTTTCTTCCGATACCTCCCGGTATGCCGCGTTCTTTAGAAAAATGCTGGACCGGGGCGTTTACCTGGCGCCTTCCCAGTTTGAAGCCATGTTCATTTCCGCCGCCCATACTGAAGAGCAGATCGATTATACCATTGAAGCAGCCGCCGCGGCTTTTCGCGAATTAAAAACAATTTGACAAAAGTGCCCTGAGGATGTTATAAAAGAAAGTGAGCATGTGAATTTGAGTACATTTAAGGAGAACTGTTTAAATACTGTTCTGAAAATTAACTGACCTTGTTTGCTAAAGGAGGAGCCAGCGTGAAAACATTACGAGTGCCGGAGGCCACGGTCACCAGGCTGTCTGTCTACTCCCGGTACCTGGAAAGGTTGGACCGGAACGGGGTGACTACCGTTTCCTCGGGCGAAATCGCCGAAGGAGTTGGGGTCAGTCCTGCTCAGGTACGCAAGGATCTGGCCTACTTTGGTGAATTCGGCACCCGTGGAGTCGGTTATAACGTTAAAGATTTGATGCGTTATACGTTGAAAATACTGGGGCTCGATCAAAAGTGGCCTTTAATCCTGGTCGGCGCCGGGAACCTGGGCTTTGCCCTTTGTACCTACAAAGGATTTAACGACCGGGGGTTTTCAATTGCCGCCGTTTTCGATAACGATCTGATGAAAATCGGCAAAATGATCGGACACCTGGAAGTGCTCCCGATGGAGAAAATGCCGGAAGTGATTGAAAAGCACAAGGTGCGGATCGGGATCATTGCCGTACCGCCGCGGGCCGCCCAGGACGTGGCCGAATACATGGTGAAAAACGGCCTGGAAGCCATTTTGAACTTCGCCCCCATCACTTTAAACCTGCCGGACCGGATTGAGGTGCGGAACGTCGACCTTTCCGTCAAACTGGAGATCCTTACCTTTAACCTCTGCTTTAAAGCCGCGCAAAGTCTGTAAGAAGAACGGCCGTCAGTCGCCGGCCGTCAGTCGCCGGCCGTCAGACGATGGACGCCGGGTGCCGGGGCAGCGGACACCCGACGCGGGCGCCGAAAGGGAATTTTACCGCCTGGAGCGGTTGGCGCCGTACAGGCGGTGAAATTCAGGATAATGGTAAAGCTTGCAATTACCTGAGACGTTTGCCGGCGAGTGAACAACAGCTGAATTAAGGTTGAGCGGAGTTGCAATGAGGGATTTTTATAACATTTCAAATAATTCAACCTACATTGGGGTAATTGGCGCAGGGGAATGTACAGAAGAGGAAACCCGCCTGGCCGAAGAAGTGGGGCGGGAAATTGCCCGCCGGAAGGGCGTGCTCATTTGCGGAGGCCGCCGGGGGGTGATGGAGGCCGCCGCCCGGGGGGCGCAGCTGGCCGGAGGGCTGGTGGTGGGGATTCTTCCCGGAAACAGCCGCCGGGAAGGCAACCCTTATCTGACGGTGGCGCTGGCCACGGGCCTGGGCGATGCGCGCAACGCCGTGATCGCCTGCGCATCCGACGCTTTAATCGCCATTTCCGGCGGCTACGGAACCCTGTCGGAGATTGGGCTGGCCTTAAAAATGGGGAAGCCCGTTGTCGGCCTGTTCACCTGGGAGTTGACCCGGCCCGGGCGGTCTTTTGCCGTTCACCCGGCGAAAAGCGCCGCCGAAGCGGTTGAGCTTGCTTTTCACCTGGCCTCGTTGTAAAATGGGGGGCGAGGGGGGTAGAAAAAATGAGCGGCTACAATATTCTGGACGTCAAAACTTCTTCCCGCTCGCAATTCATCGACATTACCGGCCAGGTCAGGCAGCTGGTGGCCGACGCCGGCATCCGGGAAGGGGTTTGTTACCTTTACGTACCGCATACCACCGCGGCCATCACCATTAACGAAAACGCCGACCCTACCGTTGTCCAGGATATTTTAAACCAGCTGGAAAAAATGGTACCCTGGCAGGGTGACTACCGGCACACCGAAGGAAACGCCGCCGCGCACATCAAGGCCGGCCTGCTGGGTGCCTCCCAAACCATTTTTATCAGCAACGGCCGGCTGGTTCTGGGCACCTGGCAGGGCATCTTCTTTTGCGAGTTCGACGGACCCCGGCAAAGAAAAGTCCTGGTAAAAATCATCGCCGGGTAGAAGGGCCGGCCAATTAAAAAGCCGCGGCGTAAAACACCGCGGCGCACATACGCACATACAGTCTTTCCATCCCAACAAACAATTTACAAAGTAAAGTATAAAACCCTTTCCCGCCCCTGTCAACTTCCTCTTAAACAAAAATTGAACCCCTTAATTGGCGACGAAAATATCTACCGCCCGGCTTTCCTTCGCCAGCCAGTACCCTCTCGAAAGGAGCCGCAAAGCGGGAATGGCGGTGAAGGTAATGGTAAGCAAAGTTAACAGCGGGTTTTCGCCC
The DNA here is from genome assembly GCA_023511535.1 of Armatimonadota bacterium. GTDB lineage: Bacteria > Bacillota > Desulfotomaculia > Desulfotomaculales > Nap2-2B > JAIMBK01. Next base: position 38,819 of record JAIMBK010000004.1, on the reverse strand, counting down.
CGGCAGCCCGCCGCCTTTAAATTTTTCAAAAAGGAGCCGAGCCGGGCGGCCGCTTCCGGTCCGGAAAGGGTGCTTATTTTGCCGAAAACGGGAAGCGGGATTTCGTCTTCGACCCGGCCGTTGCAACAATAGACCAGCCCGCCGTTTAATTCCCTGATCCGGTTGACGGCGCAGGCCATGTCCCGGTCTTCCTTGCCGACGACAATCAGGTTTCCTTCGTCAAAGCTGATGCTGCAGGCCAGGGCGCCGCGGCGCAGTCCGTAGCCCTTCAGGAATCCCAGGGAGCGCTGGCCGTTCCCGCCGTGCTGTTCAATGACGGACGCTTTAAGCAGATCTTCCTCTCCGGCAATGTCCACGGCACCGTCCACCACCGGCAGGGTCAGAGCGGTTTCGCGGTTCACGATGTCCGTCACGATTTCCATGACCCGCACTTTTGCCCCCGGGGAACCTGCGGGAAGGCGGAAAAAGCCGGCATCTACGGGCGCAAGCTTAATGTTTTGGTAAACCTTGTCCGGGTAAGCTTGCGTCCCCGGCTCCGTCAGGAGCTTTCCTTCGCGGGCGACGACTTGCCCCCGGCAAATCACCAGCTGCGCTTTGATGGTTTTTAAATCGGGAATTACCACCAGGTCCGCGCATTTGCCCGGGGCGATGCCGCCCAGGTCGCCGTCCAAGTGAAAATGTTCGGCTGCGTTCAAGGTGGCCATCTGAACGGCCCGGACGGGTTCCAGCCCCAGGTCGATGGCTTTTTGGACGATGTAATCCATGTGGCCGTACTCAGCCAGTTCGTGCGGCCAGATGCCGTCCGAAACCAAAATGGCCCGGCGTAAGTCGAGGTCCATTCCGGCCAGGGGCGGGATTACCGCCGCCAGTTCCCGGCGGATGGAACCTTCCCGGATCATGGTGGCCAGCCCCAGGCGCAGTCTTTCCCGGACTTCTTCGGCAGTGATCGGTTCGTGGCAGGAGTCCGCGCCGTGTGCCGCCAGGGCCGCCAGCTTCCGGTTGCGGGCACCTGCGCCGTGGCCTTCCACGGTTTTGTCCCGGGTAATGGCGGCTTCAATGAGCCTGACCAGATCACCCCGGAAAGAATCATTTAACAGGTCGGACCAGTAAATTTCCCCCAGGCCGGCAACTTCGGGCCTGTCCAAAAGGGCGATCATTTCGGCCAGGCTGATGGCCTTTTTGCCTGCTCCCCGGTCGGACCGCCGGAAGGAGATGACCGGCGCGGCGGTAAATATCCTTTGGGGCTGGTTGCCGAGCTGATCTAAAAAGATAAGCACTCCCTCCAGGCCCATGGCGTTGGAGATAACGGAGCAGTCGGTAATGACGGTGGTGGTTCCGCCCGGGAGCGACAGCCGGATGAACTCGTCCACTTGCAGCAGGGAATCAATGTGGGCGTGGCCGTCGATGAAGCCGGGAACGAGCGTCTGACCGTCCACGTCGATCACTTTCGTCCGGGCCCCGGCGGGGAAGTCGTGCTCCGGTCCCGCGTAAGCAATTCTTTCTCCGGCAATGACCACCTCCTGGTCTTTCAAGATTTCACCGGTGTAGACGTTTAACAGCCTGGCTCCTTTGATGATCAGGTCGGCGGGTTCTTTCCCGAGCGCCACGTCTCCCAGGCGTCTGCCCAGTTCCGCTGTGAATTCCAGTCTCATGGCAAACAAAGCACCTCGTTCTAAAATTATTTTATTCTTGATTCTTTGCGGTTTTCCCGCTCACTTCCTTTCCCCTGCCATGGTCTTAATATAGGATAAATTTTGACCGCCCGTCAAGGTGTTGAAAAGCAAGAGATGAGAACCGGCAGCAAAGCTTTTCTTGACGGTGGGGGCGGGACGGAATAAAATGATGGTATTAAAAAAGGGTAGGGGCGGGGAAAGCGATGCAGGAAAAGATAGCGCACCTCCGGAGCATCACTTTTGCTTTTGACGGTGCGGTGGTGGCGTTTTCGGGGGGCGTGGACAGCACGCTGATTTTGAAAATAGCTGCGGATATCCTGGGCGACCGTGTGATTGCCGCAACCATCGATTCCCCCCTGGCCGCGCCCGGGGAGGCGGACCGGGCGAAGCGGCTGGCCGCCCTGCTGGGCGTCCGGCACGTTGTTGTTCCGGGCAAAGCCTTAAGCGACCCGGAATTCCGGCAGAACCCTCCCGAACGCTGTTATCTCTGCAAGCTTCATGTTTACCGGGCAATGAGCGAGATAGCCCGGGAAATGGGAGCCGAAGTTGTTCTGGACGGGGCCAACGCCGACGACACCGGCGATTTTCGCCCGGGCCTGCGGGCAGCCCGGGAGATGGGGGTGCGCAGCCCCCTGCTGGAAGCCGGGCTGACAAAGGAGGAGGTCCGCCGCCTGGCCCGGGAGCTGGGCCTCCCGAACTGGAACCAGCCGGCCCAACCCTGCCTGGCCACCCGCATTCCTTACGGAGAGTTAATTACCGGGGAAAAACTGCAACAAATCGCCCGGGCCGAAGAGTTCCTTGCCGAACGCGGTTTTTCTCCGGTACGCGTCCGCCACCACGGTCCGGTAGCCCGCCTGGAACTGCCGCCCGGCCAGATCGGGCGGCTCAGCAATCCGTCTCTCCGGGAGGAGATTGATCAAGCCTTGAAGCAGTTCGGATTCCTTTACGTGAGCGTGGATCTGGCCGGTTTGCGGAGCGGCGGTTTAAACGATCTGCTGGTGCACCGGGATATTTAAAAGCAACGGCCGGCCATAACAGACGCAATTTATTGAGGATGGAGAAAATGGACCGACAAAAACTTAATGACTTGTTAGACCGCCTTGTGCAAAAGGAGATCAGCGTTGACGAGGCTCTTGCGGAATTGAAAAATCTTCCTTACCAGGACCTGGGCTTTGCCAAAATAGATCACCACCGGAGCATCCGCTGCGGGTTTCCGGAGGTTATTTTTTGCGCCGGAAAAAAGCCGGAGCAGGTAGCCGAAATTTTCCGGCGGCTGGCCGGCGCCCACCGGACGGTTTTGGGTACCAGGGCGGGGAAGCGAGCTTACCTGGCCGTGCGCGAATTTTGTCCGGACGTTCAGTATTTCCCGGCTGCCCGCTGCCTGATCCACGGTATGCCGGAGAAACCCGTCTTTCCGGGCAAAGTGCTGATCGTCAGCGCCGGGACGGCGGATCTTCCCGTTGCCGAGGAAGCGGCCGTATGCGCCCGGGCCATGGGCAATCCGGTCGAAACCCTGTTTGACGTGGGTGTTGCCGGCCTGCACCGCCTGCTGGATCACCGGGATTTATTTCAACAGGCGGCCGTGATTATTGTCGTGGCCGGCATGGAAGGGGCTCTGCCCGGGGTGGTCGGCGGCTTAACCGACCGGCCGGTGATTGCCGTCCCGACGAGCGTCGGATACGGGGCGAGTTTCGGCGGTTTAGCCGCCCTTTTGGGAATGCTCAACAGTTGCGCCGCCGGGGTAGGTGTGGTCAACATCGACAACGGCTTCGGGGCTGCCGCCCTGGCCACGGCGATCAACAGATTAGCCCGTACTTTTCAAGGGAATTGCTGAATTAAGCTGCGTGTTTAATTTTAATTTCTGTTTTCACGGAGTTTCTTAAGATGAAAGTACTCTACCTGGACTGTTTCGGGGGCATCAGCGGGGACATGGTTTTAGGCGCTTTAATTGACGCCGGTGTTCCCCCGGCTTCGGTTGCGGAACAATTAAAACGATTAGGGCTGGCAGGCTATTCCCTGAATGTTTACCAGGCTCAAACGCACGGTTTCAGGGGTACCAGGTTTGTGGTGGAACCTGCCCGGGATCATCACGAGCCCCGCCGGACCTGGGAAGATATTTCAAGGCTTATTGCCGGCAGCGGGCTTGCTCCAAAGATTAAGGAACATTCCCTGGTCATTTTTGAAAAACTGGCCCGGGCGGAAGGAAAGGTGCACGGAATACCTCCGGAGAAAGTGCATTTTCACGAAATAGGGGCGGTGGACTCTATCGTCGACATCGTGGGAACGGCCATCGCCCTGCACGAGGCCGGCATCGAAAAGGTTTATTGTTCCCCCCTTCCCGCCGGTTGCGGCTGCGTCCGCACCGCCCACGGCCTGCTTCCGGTCCCGGCCCCGGCCACCGCGGAACTGCTCAAAGGGCTTCCGATCCGCTCCGTTCAGGTGGAAGGGGAACTGGTCACGCCCACGGGGGCGGCCATTGCGGCGGCCCTGGCCGAGGGTTTTGGCCCGGTGCCGGCCATGCGGATTCAGCAAACGGGCTACGGGCTGGGGAGCAACGATTACGGACTCCCGAATTTTCTACGGGTTTTCATCGGCGAAAAGCCGGAAGAACTTGCGGAGGAAAAGCACCCGGACAAAAATAAAAACCAGGCACCCGGCTTTGAACAGGAGATCTCCGTGCTGCAGACCGCCATTGACGATTTGAATCCGGAAATTCTGGCTTATGCGGCGGAAAAGCTGCTGGCCGCCGGCGCCCTGGATGCCTGGATCACTCCCGTCATCATGAAAAAGGGGCGTCCGGGGAGTTTGCTTACCGTGCTTTGTCCTCCGGAAAAAGAAAACGAATTCCGGCAAATCATTTTTGCGGAAACCTCCACCCTGGGCGTACGGGTGCGGCGGGAAAAACGGCATTGTTTGCCCCGGCGGCAGATGAGCGTGGAAACCGGTTACGGAGAAGTGCGCGTGAAAATTGACGCCGCGGGCGACCGGCCGGGGCGCCAAATCAGCCCGGAATACGAGGACTGCCGCCGGCTTGCCCGGGAAAAGGGCGTTCCCTTGAAAAATGTCTACCTGGCTGCCGTTGAGGCTGCTCAAAAAAGTACGGCATCCCGGAGTGAGCCGGAATAGGCGGGGGTTTCCACCCCACCCGGTTCTGTTAAATTTTTAAGGCATAAATCTATCCTGGCCGGCAGATATATGTCCGGCCGCCTTATCAAGAGCCGTTCGGTCCCGAAAATGCCGGCCGGCTGAATGGAGCAGAAACGCTGACGGTGCGGAGGGCACAACTGCAGAGGGGGTTCAAAATGGCTGAACTGCTGGTGGAACAGATCCGTCCCGGCCTGAGCGTGCACGGGGTCTTCGCCCTGAAGGTAAAAAAACTCCTTCCCTACCGGGAGGTCCCGGGGTACTTCCTGGCCGTTACCCTGGCCGACCGCACCGGCAGCGTGGAGGGGCGGCTCTGGGAAGGGGCGGAAGAAGCCGGCGCCCGCCTGAAGGTGGGGGACATCGTCGCCGTAAAAGCGCAGGCCGTGGCCTACAACGGGTCAGTGCAGCTGCGCATCGATTCGATCGTTAAGGAAAGCGGACAAATTGACCCGGCACGGTTCATCCCCGTCGCCGAGGGATTGGCAGAGGCCAAAGAAAAGCTTCAGCAGTTGATTACTTCTTTGACCAACCCGTACTTAAAGGCTCTGCTTTCCCTCCTCTTTGCGGAACAGGATTTCTACGCGGCCTTTTGCCTGGCCCCCGCTGCCAAACAGTACCATCACGCCCTTTTGGGCGGGCTTTTGGTCCACAGCGTGACCATGGCCGTGGCCGCGGACGGCATCGCCAAAGGCTACCCCCGGGCCGACCGGGATCTTTTGGTGGCCGGGGCCATCTTACACGACATCGGCAAGGTGCAGGAGTACCGCTGCCGCGGCACCGTGGAGCAGACCGACGAAGGGCGGCTTTTGGGGCACATTGTCTCCGGCGCGCTGCTCATAGACCGTGCCATCGCCAGGGTGCCGGACTTTCCGGAAGACCTGCGCTTAAAGCTTTTGCACATGATCGTCAGCCACCACGGGCGCTACGAGTGGCAGTCGCCCAAGCGGCCCAAGTTTTTGGAAGCCGCCCTTCTTCACCAGCTCGACCTGCTGGACGCCCAGGCGGACATGTTTTCCCGCGCCGCCGCCGCCCGCGAGGATAAAGACTCCTCCTGGACGGATTGGGTGAAGGGGCTGGAGAGGTATGTTTACTGCCGGTGAGCGGGATGGACGCTCCACGCTCCGGCTGAACGGGCAAACGCTTCGTTCCTTGGTGAGGTCCCAGGGCCAATCGCCGGGGGGCCGGTTCAGCCATTAGGCGGTGCAATCGGTAAAAAGACGCCCGCAAATTTTTTAGGGAGGGACACTTGTGATCGAACGTTATATGTATCAGGACATCATCCAATTTAAAATGGGCAGGGCGGTAAACAACCAGGTGTTATACTGGGCGGCCGTTTACCTGGTGGACGGCCTGTTGATTGATACCGGTCCTGCCCATACGGCCCACGAGCTTTTGGAGGAACTGCGCCGGGAAAAAGTAGAAAAAGCAGTCAATACTCACTACCACGAAGATCACATTGGAGGGAACGCCCTTCTGCAGCGGGAGTTGGGGATCGAAATTTTCGCTCCCGTGAAATCTATCGAGAGGATTGCCGCCAAACCCGCTCTCTACCCCTACCAGGAACTCGTTTGGGGCTGTCCCGAGCCTTCGCGGCCCAATCCCCTGGGCAAGGAGGTACGCACCGGAAAGTACCGCTTCGAAGTCATTGAAACGCCCGGCCACAGCGACGACCACGTTGTTTTTTGGCTGCCGGAAAAAGGCTGGCTTTTTACAGGGGATTTGTTTGTTTCGGAAACGCCCAAAACAGCCCGGCCGGAGGATAACCAGGGCGAAATCATCAAATCTTTGCAGAAAGTTTATCATTTACGCCCCCAGGTTCTTTTTACGGGCCTGGGAAATATTGTTGAGGAGGCAACCGGGACACTGGCCAGGACAATTTTATATTTGGAGAGGATCAGGGACCAGGTTAACAGGTTCAAAGCGCAAGGTCTTACTCCGGCCCAGATGGTCAGGGAAATTTTTGGCCGCGAAAGTACCTTAAAAGAGTTCACGCAAGGTCAGTTTTCATCCGAAAATTTTATCCGCTCTTTTGACAGGTAAAGCAGATGCCATGTTGCCAGACGCTTTTTTGCCCGTGTTAGCCTTGATTGGCAAGGAGCCTGAGCGAAGCGGCGCTTTCGTTGAAAGGTTCCCCCCGGAGGTGATCCCTGAAGGCCCCGTTGTTGAACCCCCAGGGCTTCCCCTCGTAGGGGCGGATCGCCTTATCGATCACCAATGCGCCCCCAGCCGAGCTCCCGCAGGATTTCAACGTGCTTTCTGCTCCTCGTGTCCCCGACGATCATGATCACGGCGGCCTACCTGCCCGGCCTTCGCCTTCAGGCACACCCCGGTGTTGCAGCACCGCGCGAAAGCGGATAGCAGGGGGCGCAAAAAAAGACCCGCGGCGCGGACGGCGGTCGAAAGGCGTGCCGGGCGAAAAGGCGGGCAAATGCAGCAACGCCGAAATCATCTTTTTGGACGACGGCTTTAATGTTTCGGGCCGGTAGCCAAAAGTACCGCCTGGAAAACCCGGGGAAGGTGACCCTAAAGGTTATCGGAGTGCAGCCTGGTGAGTACCTGGAGGAAGATGACATCGTGCGGTTTTGACGACGATTTCGGGCGGGGGTGAGGCGGAGCACTTAGCTTATTTGATTAGGGGTTGCCAGACGCTTTTTCCCGGTGTAAACTTAATGTTAAAAACAGGAGCAGCCGCCAGAATAAATATATTGTGAAAGCTGATTAAAATGTTTTGCCGGACAGGGGTGAGAAAAATGACAAAAACTCTAAGCGCTGTTTATGATGGAAAGGCTTTTTGGCCGGAAGACTTTGTCCTTGAGTTTTTCTGCTTCCTCGGGTTCATGCTAAACTTTCCTGAACGCCAGGGTTAAAAATTACGGAAGTTGAGCTGGGTGCCCTGGCAATAGCGCCTTTTATACCGAATATAAAACTTGAAAAGGAGAGTAATGACGGCTAAAAGAGTGTTTACTGCTTATATAGAATGGGACCCCGAAACCAGGTTATATGTAGGATTTGTTCCAGGAATTTCTGGCGCTCATACGCAGGGAGCCAGTCTGGATGAGCTCACCAAAAATCTTCAAGAAGTTCTTGAGTTATGCCTGGAAGAGCTGAAAAAACAGGGAGAGATTGTTGAATTCCCCCAATTTGTTGGCTTGCAGCAAATTGAGGTGGCTGGATGAGTAAAATTCCTGTTGTTAATTTCAAAACCATGGAAGGGCTGTTGCTAAAGATGGGTTTAGCTTTGATTCGAATCTTTTCTAAACGGAGCTTTGCTCCTCCAAAGGATTCTCCTGGCAGGTGAAATTCCTTCCAAAGCCCCCGGCCTCGCCGTCCAGTTTTCAGTTCACCGCGGATAGCCCAGCCCGGTCGGCTCCAACGGGTTATCACGAGGAGCTAATGGGTTCTTGCACCGCCGGACAGGGTTTTACGTCTCGTTCGAGCCGGTTGCCCAAAGCGTCTGCGGCAACATCTAAATCATAATCAGCCTGGAGCCCTAACCAAAACTGAGGTGATGTGCCGAAGTAGCGGGCTAAGCGCAGAGCAGTATCAGCCGTGATGCCGCGTTTCCTTTGTACAATCTCATTGATCCGGCGTGGGTGCACGCCAATATCCAAGGCCAAACGGCTTTGGCTTAAACCCATTGGTTTTAGGAATTCTTCCATCAGCACTTCCCCGGGATGGACGGATTTCAGCTTTTCCTTGTTCATACAGTACTCTCCTTAGTGATAGTCAGTGATCTCTACGTTATATGCATCTCGATCGCGCCATTCGAAACAGATGCGCCACTGATCATTAATGCGGATGCTATACTGTCCCGCTCGGTCTCCGGACAGCTTTTCCAGTCGGTTTGCCGGTGGGATCCGAAGGTCGTTTAGGGTCACTGCGTTATTCAGCATCCGCAGCTTACGCAATGCCACTTGCTGAATATCAGGCGGCAGCTTGCGAGAACGCAGGCGTTTGAAGATTCTCTCCGTTTCGCTGTTTCTGAAAGACTTAATCACAAGACAATTGTATAACGTTAAACGCTAAACGTCAAGCGTTTAATTTAAGTGATTGAGTCAAGAAGTTTTTGGTGTTTTATCCTTCCATAAATGTGGTTATATGGTAGTAATCAAAAAAGTAAATACATTGGGAGTGTATCAAGGGACGGTTCCTTGACAATGTCAATTTAAAATGGGTCGTACCAGTGCTGACGCGGAGGAGCCGGTGAAGGTGGTGGCAAAATACCTTCCTCAATAACTTGCTGGTTGATTACTACTGCAATATTGAGGTGCAACCAGACAACTGCGCCCCCGCACATCCTCCGGGGAATCCTCAATAATTTAACCATTCGCGATAGCCCTTTGCTCCAAAGGTTTTAAAACATCTTTGAGTAACCTGGAGGCGTTAAGTAATTCTATGCCAATTAGCTGACCATATTTATCCATTTCTAAATTTATCCCAGGATGAATTTCGATTACCTCTTCTTCCTGCCCTTCTTTGGCGATATAGAGGATGTCAAGCTCATCATCGTAATAAACTTTCACTGTTTAACCCACCTTCTTGTTTTAATTCTATTCTCCTTTTGACCTTTTTTAAGAGGGTGCAGGGTAACTATTGTAATTTTATTTTCGGATTTCTCATATGTTAATGCTAATTCCCTGGTTTTTCCCTGGAAATTGGCACTTTTAACTGCGACAGAATATCCCGGTTGGGTATCCTTATAGTGTTCATCTGCATGGTTTAATATTGTTTCTGCCAGCCCATTGGGGATTTCCCGAAGCTTTTTTCGATTTAAAAAGTGCTTTGAGTATATTATTTCCAAATTTATTTTACGCTCCAACACTGAAGTAAAACTGCCTGGTCTAACCCGCCCAGGCAGTTACTAAAACTTCATTTCTGTTTGTATATCTCCGCACAATGTGCGATATTCGACTGGTGTCGGAGGCGGGACTTGAACCCGCACGGTTGCCCATACGCCCCTCAAACGTACGCGTCTGCCAATTCCGCCACTCCGACATGCTGCCTGCAATAAAAATTATACGATTCGCTGGTTATCCTGTCAAGCCCCCTCCGGCCCGCCTGCATCCGCATGCCGGCGCGTACAAAGAGATATTTTTCAAAAAGTGTTTTAAAATTGCGGCAGGATTTTTCTAATGGTTGGAGAATAGGATACCTTGAAAGCTGACCGGCCGGTTAAAAATTTTACCGGTTTGTTTGTTTGGATAAGAGTTGTTGGAATGGCGGAGCCGGGCGGCGATGAAACCGTCAAGATGACAGGTTTAGGAAGGAGGTTCGGGCAGGCGGTAACTTTGATGCGGGAAAAAATTGCTGACGGTGGTGGAAAAGCCGTTCCCTGAGGAAGGCTGGCGTACCGGGCCATTATTCCGGCCGAACCTTTTTCTTGACTTCTCCCGGGAAGGCGGGATAACCGGGCGAACACCCGGCTTTGGCGTGTCGGTCTGGCCGTGGTTTAAGCGGAAACAGCAACACTGGCGGTTGATTGAGAAGATTTCGGGAGGAAGTAAAAAGCAACCCTTTAACCCGACACAGTTACCGGAAGTTATAAAATTTAGCGATCTTTCGGAGCATTTTAACTGTTAACTATAAATGTAATCGAGGGGGCGTAATAAAGATGACGCAGGCCCGGCTCGAAAAGCGGGCAGAACATGGCAAACCGGCTTTTCACTACGGTTACGTGATTTTGATCATCGGTATTTTGACCGTGACGGGCGCCCTGGGTTTTGCCCGTTTCGGCTACACGACCATCCTGCCTTCCATGAAAGTTGGCCTGAGTTTTAACAATTCCCAGATGGGGTTGATTGCCACCGGTAATTTAATCGGCTACACGGCCTTTTCCCTGATCGGCGGTTTTCTGGCCGCCCGGTACGGGCCCCGGATCATTATCGTTTTTTCCATGTTTCTCGCCGGGATAACCATGGTTCTGACCGGCCTGGCCAACGGCTTTGCAGCGGCCCTGGTGTACCGCTTCCTGACCGGTTTTGGCAGTGCCGGGAGCAACATCCCCGTGATGGGGCTGGTTTCGGCCTGGTTTGCCCCCCGGCGCCGAGGAATGGCGGCCGGGTTTCAGGTGGGCGGTTCGGGTGTAGCCCTGGTGGTCACCGGCCTTTTGGTCCCGCAGGTGATTGCCGCCTGGCCGGAAAACGGCTGGCGGATCAGCTGGTTCATCCTGGGCGGGCTGGTGGTTTTGCTGGGGATTTTAAGTTACGCTTTTCTGCGGAATAGTCCGGCGGAAAAGGGCCTGCTTCCCGTGGGGGCTGAACTGGAGCAGCCAGGGCAAATAAACGGCGGGGGTAAAAACGGGACCCGGGTTGACAGTAAACGGGCCGGCGGGGCCGGGACAGCCGGGCCGGCGCCGGCAAAAGCCGGAGGGGAAAAAATTCAGTGGGGCAACGTATATGCTTCCCTTGCCCTGTGGCACCTCGGGCTGATTTATTTCATGTTTGGGTTTTCCTATATCATCTACAGCACCTTTTTCTCGGCCGCGCTGGTCAGCGACAAGGGATTAACCCAGGCGGCCGCCGGTTCGCTTTGGGCCCTGGTCGGCGTGCTGAGCATTTTTAGCGGGATTTTATGGGGAGTGGTTTCGGATTATATCGGGCGTAAATACGCCCTGGCGGTCATTTTCGGCCTGCAGGCGATTTGCTACGCCTTGATGGCGGGCGGACAGGCCACGGGCATCCTCTTGCTTTCCGCCATTTTGTTCGGATTGACCGCCTGGAGCATTCCGGGCGTGGTGGCGGCGGCCTGCGGTGATTACGTGGGGTCGCGATTGGCGCCGGCGGCTTTAGGGATGGTGACCCTTTGCTTTGCCGTGGGGCAGGCGCTGGCCCCGGCGGTGGCAGGTTACCTGGCCGACCTCCTGCGCTCCTTCGCCCCGGCCCTTTTCCTGGCGGCCGGGGTGGCAGCGCTGGGCTGCCTGGGTTCTTTCACCCTGCGTCCGCCGGAAGCCCGGTGCTAGGCCAATTATAGATGAAAAATGTTAACACGGAAGGGCTAGCACGGAATATACAGATGGTCTCACGGTAAAAGTAAGGAAAAAAACGGTTTTTAAATTTTATAATTAGTCAAACTTGTACAGAAATACTGATCATCATCACTAATAATAGTTAACTCAATATTCATTCATTTAAGTGATATATTTCCGCAAATACAAGTAATATAATTCAAGCAAGACTCTTATTTATATATTTCTATATATTCCACCGGGGAGGTGATCAATCCGGGTAAAATTTAAACGCAAAGACGGTTTTGATTTATTTAATTTGAATACTGAAGAGTTGAATTTAAGAACGGAATTTGAGAATACATGTTAGAGGGAATGTTTTTGCGGACGAAAAGATAATACCAGTAAGCCCTAGTTATGCTATTTATTAGGCGATTCAGGCAATTAATTTTTTAACCTGTACAGTTTTCAATTCATCGTGAAGAACCGTTTAACTCTTCTTATCACCCTTTAACCTTCGTTTTTGCGCAGTTAATGGGAAAATGAATGACATAAAAGGGGGTGAATGATTAAAATTAGCTATGCAAATAAGGACTTATCCTAAAATTTAGAAAGGAGCGTGTTTTCAGTATGTCAAGCGGTTGGACGGCCTGGTGGGGAGTGGCCATTGCCAGTATTCTCCTCACCGTCATTGGAACCTGGATCACGATTGCGAGGTGGAAAGAATGATTCCAAAGCCTACTCCTGCTTTTTTCACCGGGGCTGTGGCCGGCCTGGCGGTATTGTTGATCGTTTGCGCCGTTCTCGGCCTCATCGCCCGGCGCCGGGCGGCCGGTTATGACCAGTACCTGGTTGGGTCGCGGGACATCGGTCCTTTTATCACCGGTTGCGCGATTGCTTCTACTTACTTGAGCGGCTGGGCGACCATGGGGATGATGGGGATTACCTACGCCGTCGGCTGGTCGGGGATGTGGTTTGCCGGCGTGTGGACGCTTTTCGGTATTATTCCCACTTTGTTTTTAGCGGCGCGCAAATTGAGCGACTTCAGTATGCGCAATAATACCCGGACCCTGGCGGATATCGTCCAGTTGCGGTATGACAGCAAGGTGGCCTCCTCCCTGGCCGCCCTGGCCATGGCTCTCCTGTTGTTCGGTTATTCCGTCGGCCAGCTGAAAGCAGCCGGCACCCTGTGGTATGCGGTTACCGGCTTTTCTCCAGTGTGGTGTCTTTTGCTGGCCGTCGTGGTGGTGTTGATTTACCTGCTGATCGGCGGTTATACCGGCACCCAATGGGCGATGGGGTTCCAGGGCATCCTGTTGGGCGTCGCCTGTTTTGTATTGGGTATTGCCGCTCTGAGCTACGTGGGCGGACCTTCGGGGCTGGAGGCCAGGCTGGCTGCCGAGAACCCTAACCTGCTGCGGCTGATCCGTCCTGACCTGCCCAAGGTTGGCTCCAATCAGCTTTTTTCGAGCTGGATCGGAATTACTTCCACCCTTTTGCTTTTCTTTACCATGAGCACCGGTTTCCCCCATAACGTCGCCCGCTTTTTGGGCATGCGGCCGATGAAGAAAAAGGCGGATTTCATCTGGCTGGTCATTCCGGTGTTTCTCATTGCCGGGTTTCCGATCATGCTGAACGCCACCACCGGTCTGGCGGCCCGGGCCACCTTCGGGGCGGAGCTTTTAAAAATTGTTCCCTGGAAAGGAGATCTGGCCGCTCCCTTTATCGCCATGGTTTCCGGCGGAGTGCCGCTGACGACGCTTTACGTTACCGGTGTTTTTGCCGCTACTCTGGGAACTTTCTCGGGGATGATCATGATCATTGCCGCGAACATCACCAACGACATAATCGGCGCCTGGTGGCCGAACATCCAGAAAAGCACCCTCTTGGTTTTAACCCGCCTGTTACTGATTCCCGCGGCATTGATTCCCTTCTTCTGGACCCTGTTCAGCCCGCCACCCCTGCTGGCCTTGCTGATGGGCCAGGCGGCCGCCGGGATGGGCGGGATGTTCCTGCCGGTGGTCACCCTCGGCCTGTGGTGGCGCCGGGCCACGAAGGTAGGCGCCATTGCCTGTATTGTTTACGGGCTGCCGGCTACTTTAATCTTTTCCTTTATGGTCGGGAAGAGCATGATTGGGATGGGCACCGCCATCTGGTTGATTGTCCTCGGCTGTTTCTTCTGCTACATTGTGGGAAGCCTGCTCTCCAGGCCGCTGCCGGAGGGAAAGCTGGATAAAATCCTGGGGACGGCGCCCAGGGCGCCGGCCGGCAGCGCCACCGTAACCACGTAGCCGTTATACCCGGAGAGTAAAAAAGTAAAAAAACTCCGGAAACGGGAAAGTTTTTTAGAATATCTGGTGCGCCGTTCGCTTCCGGCAGGAAAACGAACGGCGCACTCGAAATTGTTTATAGAAATGGCTGCAAGGAATGCATTAAAGAGGAAAGGTCAGACCTGGCAGGGGGGTGAAAGCAGGCTACCGGCAGGGACAAACGAACAGGCAGAAAATTTAAAGTTAAGGAGGAGATTTTTTTTGCTGACTAAGCGGACGTTGAAAAAGGGCAAAGCGGCGGTTGCTGTGCTGCTGGCTGTGCTGCTGGTGACTGTGCTCGCCATTGCCGGTTGCGGAGGGCCCAAGCCGGCGCCCCAGCAGGAGGCGCCGAAACCGGAAGCGAAGCCCATCGAGCTGAAGCTGGCCCACTTCTGGCCCAGTACCCACCAGATCGAAACAGTTTTTGTTCCCGGTCTGGCCAAAGCCATTGAACAGGCTACCAACGGGCGGGTCAAAGTCGTCAGCTATTCCGGGGAAATCCTCCTGAAGGCGGCGGAGATCTACGACGGGGTGGTGAAAGGGGTGGCCGACATCGGTATCTCCTGCTACTCCTACACCGCCGGCCGCTTCCCGGTTATGGAAGCCTTCGAGCTGCCGGGAACCACTTACAATAACTCGAAGGTATCCGACCGGGTTGCCTGGGAAGGGGCGAAAAAACTAAATCCGAAGGAGTTGCAGGACACCAAGCACCTGATGATCATTTCCACCGGTCCCGGGCACCTGTTTACGAAGACGCCGGTGCAAAAGCTGGCCGACCTGAAGGGGATGGAGATCAGAGCAACGGGAGTGACCGCCAAGACACTTCCCCTACTGGGCGCCACGGCCGTGGCCATGCCCCAGTCGGAAGCTTACGAGGCCCTTTCCAGAGGGGTAGTTAAAGGTAATATTGCTCCTCTGGAAACGCTAAAAGGTTTTAAATTCGGCGAGGTCGTCAAATACGTTACGGATACGCCCTTCCTATACAACACCCTGTTTTTTGTGACCATGAATAAAGACAAGTTTAATTCCCTGCCCCCGGACCTGCAAAAGGCCATTGAAGATGCCTGCGCAAAATATTACGAGGAGAAGGGCGTGGGATTCTGGGACAGCATTAACGACGCCGGAGTCCAGTTTGCCAAAGAGAAAAACGTGCAGTTCCTGACCCTTTCCGATCAGGAGAAGGCCCTGTGGATTGAGCGCTTAAAGCCAATCCGGGACGATTATCTGAAGAGGATGAAAGAAAAGGGGCTGTCGGGAGAAGAAGTCCTGCAAACGATTCAGGAGCTGGCGGATAAATACAACAAAGAATATAAATAGGCAAAATACGGCAAGGACAGGAGCATAAATTTAAGCCGGATTAAGACCAGGCTTCGCTGCAGCAGGGCTCGGGGTACAGCGCCGATGTTCTTAAAATTGTGCCTCAGGCGTTGTGCCCCTTCCTGTTTGCTTAAGGTTGAAGCTTGATCGGGCCGGACCGGGCTAGGGGAGGTGCACCGAGGAACTTATGGCAAGATTTGTTACGAAAATCAGTCAAATCCTGGACAGGATCGCCGGATGGGCGCTGGTGGCCACCATGGTTCTGGTTGTGGGAAATATCATCCTGCGTCTTTTTAAGCGCCCGATCGAAGGAACCTACGAGTGGGTGGGTTTTTTAACCACCCTGGTGATTGGCCTGGCGGTGGCTTACTGCGCCGTGTCCAACGGCCACATTGCCATCACCTTTTTAACCGAACGCCTGTCGCCCAGAGTCCAGGCGGGGATTGATTTGGCGGTGGGGTTGGTATCCCTGGGCTTTCTGCTCCTGGTTTCCTGGCAGCTGACCGGCTACGCCGCCAGCATGATCCAGAGCGGCGAGGTTGCTCCGACCACCAACGTACCTTTTTATCCCTTTATTTACCTCGCTGCTTTTGGTTTCCTGGTCTACTGCCTGGTGATCCTGGTGGACCTGGGCGAAGCCGCCAGAAAGGTGGTCCGGAAATGAGTCCCTTTCTAGTTGGCGTAATCGGCATCATCGCCTTTTTGATCCTTTTGTTGTTCCGCCTGCCCATTGCCATTGCCATGGGCCTGGTGGGCTTTCTGGGCTGCTGCTGGCTGGTTTCCCCGGAGGCCGCCCTGCGGGTGGTGGCCAAAGACATTTATTCCACCTTTTCTTCCTACTCGTTGAGCGTCATTCCGATGTTTGTCTGGATGGGGTTTCTGGCCTATTACTCGGGGATCGGCTCAAAGCTCTTTTCTTTTGCCTATAAACTGCTGGGCGGGCTGCCCGGCGGGCTGGCCGTTGCCTCCGAAGCGGCCTGCGCCATTTTCGGCGCCGTCTGCGGGTCGAACACGGCCACGGCGGCCACCATGGGCGCCATTGCCATCCCGGAGATGAGAAAATTCAATTACGATCGCTCCCTGGCCACGGCCAGCGTAGCTGCCGGCGGGGCCCTGGGGATCCTGATCCCGCCCAGCGTCATCTTCGTGGTTTACGGGATCGCTACGGAACAATCCATCGGCAAGCTGTTCGTGGCCGGGATATTGCCCGGAATTTTACTCACTTTGCTTTACATGGCGGCAATTCTGGTGATTTCCTGGCGGAACCCGGCGCTGGGACCGCCCGGACCCCGGGCCGGCTTCCGGGAGGTGCTTGCTTCCCTGCGGGGCGGCCTGCCGGAAGTGCTGGCGGTTTTCGCCCTTTCCATCGGCGGGCTTTTTGCCGGCTGGTTCACCCCCACCGAAGCCGGTGCGGTGGGCTCAGCCGGCGTTCTGGCCGTTTCTTTGCTCGGCCGGCACCTGACCTGGCAGGGCTTCAACCGCTCCCTGGTGGACACCACCCGGACCACGGCCATGATTATGTTTCTGGTGGCCGGGGCGACCATTTTCGGCCGCTTCATCGCCGTCAGCCGTCTTCCTTTCGAACTGGCGGAGTGGGCGGGTTCCCTGCCCTACCCGCCCTTTGT
This sequence comes from Armatimonadota bacterium, assembly GCA_023511535.1. Lineage (GTDB taxonomy): Bacteria > Bacillota > Desulfotomaculia > Desulfotomaculales > Nap2-2B > JAIMBK01. Next base: position 21,808 of record JAIMBK010000004.1, on the reverse strand, counting down.
CATTATGGGGATTATTTTGTTTATTTACCTGCTTTTGGGTTGTGTTATCGATGCGCTGGCGCTTATCCTGCTCACCATTCCCATTTTTTACCCGGTCGCCGTGGATGTCCTTGGATATGACCCGATCTGGTTCGGGGTGATCATCGTTTTGGTGGTGGCCATGGGGGTCATTACGCCGCCGGTGGGAATGAACGTGTATATTATCAAGGGGATTGCCCCCGACGTTCCTTTGGAAGTAATCTTCCGGGGGATCTGGCCTTTTTTGATTGCCATTATTATCTGCTGCGCCCTGTTAATTGCCTTTCCGCAAATTGCCACCTTCCTGCCTTCTCTGATGGCTTATCGTTAGGCACAAAGGCACAAGAGACAAAGGAACAAAGGACAAAGGCAGTAAACGTCCGGGAAGAATGGGCGTCCGAGTAAAAAAGAGGAGTGGAGTGGGTTTGAGGCGCCGGAAATAAGCCAAAAAAGAAACACCCGGTTTAACCGGGCGTTTTTTCGGGTCCTGGCCGCCTGCGCCCAAAATTTTACTTTTCCGTCTTCACTCCAAATCCGGGGGCCACGTGGATCAGCGGCTCGTCCTGCAGGTAGCGCCGGATATTCTCGACGAAGACCGCCCCGAAGCGTGGTGCGTACATGTCCGTCCAGCTGGAGATGTGGGGCGAGATGAAAACGTTTTTGGCGTCCCACAGCGGGTCGTCGGGAGGAAGGTACGAAGGCAGCGGATTCTTAATCCAGTGGGTATCGATGGACGCCCCAGCGATCCAGCCCTCGTTCAGCGCCTTGATCAGGGCTTCCTTCACCACCAGGGAGCCCCGGGCACAGTTGATAAAATAGGCGGTCGGCTTCATCATTTTAAATCGTTCTTCATTCATCATGTTGATGGTTTCGGGCGTTTCCGGGCAGGAGAGCACTACAAAATCGCTGATCTTCAATATTTCCTCGCAATCTTGGCTTAAATAAACCTTATCGACAAACGGAACGTCGATAATTTGAATTTCCGAGCCGATTACGTACATATCGAAGGCTTTCGCCCTTTTGGCGATTTGCCGGCCGATCCCGCCCAGACCGATAATTCCCAGGGTCTTCCCGTAAAGTTCCTTGCCCTGCAGGCGCTGGTATTTGCGTTGTTTCTGGTTGTCCCAAATTTGATTGTAATATTTGACGTGGTTGAGCATCAGGCCGATGACAAATTCCGCCACCGGGATACCCGAGCCGCCGGGCAAATGAATTAACGGAATTTCCCGCGGCAAAAGATTTGCCTTTTCCCAGTGGTCGATCCCCGAACTGAAGGTCATCACCCACTTCAGATTTTTCATTTGCGGAACCTGCTTTACCAGTGGCCACGTACCGACGATGTTGACGTTACTGACGTCCTCTGGAATTTCCCGCTCGTCGACGCACGGAATTAATTTGATTTTACCCGTTTTGACTTCTTCCGGGAAAGCTTCTTCGATCATTTTTGCATACCGGTGCGCCTCTTCCTGGATGATTAAAACCGTAGTCACGTCCTGCTGCCCTGCGTTGGTCATGAACCCTCACCTCCGTTAGAATAGAAATCTATCCTACCGTGATGCGTTTTCAGTTGATTGTTCAAAAAAGTTTTAAAACTGCTTTTGAAAAAAACTTTTTTATTTTACAATTATATTATATCTTTTTCGCGGGAGCATATCGCTTAAAAGGCTAGTTTATTCAACCCGAACGAATGAAAAGGGAATTAACTTGGAAGGATGAACTAAAAATTGACCCGGATCGAATTGTTCCTGAATTTACGGGAAGAACTGGAAGCTTTTTTTCAGGGGCGGTTAAATGTCTTTCTGATCAGTGAAGAAATTAACCAGTCGGCCAGTACTTTCAGCGTTCTTTTCCTTGGCCGGCCGAAGGACGGGGAAACAGCGGGCAAAGGGCAGCCAGGCCGGGGCGAAGCGCCGGAAAAGGTGATTGTGGGCAGGTATGCCGAACTGAAAAACCGTTTTTATAATAAAAATGTTCCCCCTTTCAGCGAGGAGTTTCTCCTTGATCTGGAATACGATTACGGGGCCGGGGTCTGTGTCGTCCATTACTTAAACCTGCCCGTTGTCTTCCGCGGGCGGGGGGCCGGCGCGCAGGTGGTGAAAAAAATTGAAAAGCTGGGGAGGCAGGTGGGTATCCGGACGATATCCGTCCCGGCCGAACATAGTGCTGTTAATTTCTGGCTAAAGCAGGGGTATAATTTTACCAGTGCCGGGGAAAGAGAATTTTTTCAGCAGCATGAGAACCGGAAGAACCTCTTTATCGCTTATGCCATGCATAAAAACCTTGTCTAATTTCCACCAAGAAGGTTAGCCCAAGTTTCACCCGTGGATTTTTTTGTTTCATTCTTTAGGGGTATTTTTTCTACTATACTTTTATTTTAATATAAAAGAGTAGGAATTGTAACGCAAATCATTAAGGCACCAATATTTAATCCTGGCTGAAAAGTCGAGCCTGTTTGGCTGCATCCGGAAAGGAGGCTGGAAATACTAAAAAAGGAAATTAAGAAAATAATCAACCAAGAGTTCAGAAAAATTATTTTTTAGTCAGGCAAGGAGGAAAAATAATGAATTTTGCCCGTTACGGCATTATTAATGCAAAGAAGTACCCGCAGAAAGATTTTTTAATTGAGCGGACGCCTTCGAAAGGTTTGCGGCGGGTCATGACCTGGAAAGAGTTCAACGAGGACACCAACCGGGTGGCTAATTACCTGCAAAAGGAACTGGGCATTAAAAAGGGGGACTTTGTCCTCCACCTCCAAATGAACAGCCTGGAGTGGGTGGTTACTTTCCACGCCATTTTAAGAATAGGGGCGGTGGCGGTGCCGCTCAACTTCCGTTTCGCCAGTGCAGACATCAAGTTTGCGGCGGAGGCCTGCCAGCCCGTGGCTTTTATTCTGGAAGAAGGATTTCTGCCCAAAGTGCAGCCCATTCAAGGCGAAATGCCCTCGATCCGTAATTATATCTGCATCGGCAAAGAAGTTCCCGCGGACATGATTTCCTACGCGAAGATCATCGAAGCCGGCAGCCCGGAGGACGTATTGGTCGACGTGGCCGACGACGACCCGGCAGAGCTGATGTTTACCTCCGGAACCACGGGCGACCCGAAGCCCGTTTGCCAGGCGCACAGCACTTTATACAACGTCGGGCTCAGCTGTGCCCTGGCCTACAGCGAAGGCCACGAAACCGTTTACCTGGCCCCCCACCCCTTTTATCACAGCGGCAGCTTTTTCCTGTCCTTCCCTTCCTACCTGGCCGGGGGCAAGATCGTTATCCTGCGGGAACTCTCCGACCCGCGTTACCTGCTGGACGCCATCGCCGAAGAAAAGGTCAACAACGGCTGGGTTACCGTTCCCACCATGTCCGATTCGGTGAACGCCATCAAGCGGGGCGAGATTGACATCAGCAAGTACGATTTTTCCCACGTTACCGGCAACATTGTCATCGGTGCACAGCCGGTTCCCTATACGCTCTTCCAGGATATGAAGCGAATTTTCCCCTTCAAGACGGGCAACATTTACGGGATTACCGAAGGCGGGGGCGGCGGCAGTTTTAACCTGTACGACGAAGATGTGCTGAGCAGGCCGGGTTCCATCGGCAAACCGACCTTTAACGTGGAGGCGCGCGTTGTGGACGAGCAGGGAAACGACGTCCCGGTGGGTGAAGTGGGCGAGTTGCTCCTGAAGGGGCCCCGGATCATGAAGGAATATTACAAAAACCCCGCCATGACCGCCCAGACAATTAAAGACGGCTGGCTTCACACCGGTGATTTGGTCCGGCAGGACGAGGACGGCTACGTGTACATTGTTGACCGGAAGAAGGATCTGATCATCAGGGGCGGCGAAAATATTTACCCGGTAGAAATTGAGGAAGTGCTGCACCGCCACCCGAAAATTGCCGACGTGGCGGTCATCGGCTATCCGCACGAGCGCCTGGTGGAAATAGCCATGGCGGTTATTCAGCTGCACCCGGGGGAAACGATGAGCGAGGAAGAAGTGGTGCAGTTTTGCAAGGAACAGGGGTTGGCCCGGTACAAGTGGCCGGAAAAAGTCGTTTTCTCCGATGTGCCGCGCAACCCGACCGGCAAACTGCAAAAAGCCCTGCTGCGCAAAAAATACATCGAAAAGAAGAGTTAGGATGATCGTTTTTTGGTCCGGGGAAAATGCCGGTTTTTTTGGGGAAGGGAGGCCTGCCGGAGGGCGTGCTGGGAAATGCGAGGCCAGTGCGCCTCAACTTTTTTGGTGATGTGTTATAATTAGGGTATTATTGGGAGGGCATGATTGTTTATGGCTGCAGTGAATCCACTACTTTCGAGGGGGTAGGAGTGTTTGGCTTTTTACGAGCAAGAATGGGAAACCATGCCCTTGGAAAAACTGGCGGCGGTCCAGCTGGAAAAATTTAAGCAACAGGCGCAGCGGGTCTATCAAAACCCATTCTTGAAGAAGCGTTTTGACGAAGCCGGGATTCATCCTGGAGACATTAAAACCCTGGGCGACATCAAAGGCGTTCCTTTTGTCACCAAAAAGGACCTTCGGGACGGTTATCCCCTGGGTCTCATCAGCGGGAACTGGGACGAGGTGGTGCGGGTGCACATGACTTCCGGCACCACGGGGGTGCCGGTGGCCATGGTTTATACGAAAAACGACCTGCGCACCTGGAGCCGTCTGATGGCCCGGAATTTTACCGCCGGCGGGCTGCAAAAAGGGGATATTGTGCAACAGGCCCACGGTTACGGCCTTTTCACCGGGGGCTTCGGTTTTCATTATGCCCTGGAGGAAATCGGCGCCAAGGTAATTCCCACCGGCGCCGGCGGGACCGAAAGGCAGCTGCGTTTAATGCGGGAGTGGGGCACCACGGTTTTTACCTGTACGCCTACCTACGCGGTCTACGTCAGCGAAGTGGCCCGGGAAAAAGGGATCGATCCGGGGAAAGATTTAAAGCTCCGGCTCGGTTTTCACGGCGGCGAGCCCTGTTCCGACGAGATGCGGGCGCGCATCAACGAACGCCTGGGGTATACCGCCCACGGCGGCGGGATGCGGCGCGTGTACGGCTTGACGGAAATGGGCGGGCCGATGGCCATGGATTGCGAATCCGTGACGGGGATTCACATCTGGGCGGATCATTACCTGGTGGAGGTGCTCGATCCGGAGACGCTGCAGGATGTTCCGCCGGGGACACCGGGGGAACTGGTGCTGAGTAATTTAAGTTTTGAAGCCATGCCCATCCTGCGCTACCGGACCGGGGACCGGGTGATCGTGGACTTTTCTCCCTGCCCCTGCGGGCGGACCCATCCCCGGATCGTGAAATTTTTAGGGCGCGTGGACGATATGCTTTTGGTCAGCGGCACCAACGTTTTTCCCAGTCAAATCGAGCACGTTTTACTGAAACATGCGGAGTTAAGCGAAAACTGGCTGCTGGTGGTGGGAGAGCGCAAAGGTTTGCACACCCTGGAGGTTCAGGTGGAGCCCGTCCCCGGGGCGGAACCGGGCGAAGAGTTTGTTAACCGGTTGGAAAAGGAACTGCACAGCTACCTGGAAATCACCTGCAAGGTGGTCCTGGTGCCCTGCGGCAGCCTGCAGCGCTTCGAGGGGAAGGCCGTGCGCGTGCTGGACAAACGGAAGAAAGACAGGAATTGAGTTTCAAACGAAAGGGTTAACTCCGCCGCTTGCGAAAATAACCTGGTTTCCATCCTTTTTAGCGATAGGAATAAGTCCTCGATTTGTCTATATTTAAGCTTACCGGGAGAAAAATCTTTTTGAAAAAAAAGAGGGGTGGGTTATGACGATCAGTAAATGGATGACCGTCGGAACCGTGCTCAAAATGAACGCCCGCAACTACCCGGAACGCCTGGGGTGCCAGGATAAATATAAAAGCTTTACCTTTCGCGAGTGGAACGAGCGTTCCTGCCGCCTGGCCAACGCGCTGACCGGGATGGGCGCGGGTTACGGCGAGCGGGTGGCGGTCCTGGCCTACAACCGGGTGGAATGGATGGAGATTTACGCCGCCTGTGCCAAGGGCGGGCAGATTACGGTGCCGGTGATGTTCCGCCTGGCTCCTCCCGAGATTGAATATATTATCAATCACTCCGAAAGCAAGGTTTTTATTGTGGAGGAGCCCCTCGTCGAAAAAGTGAATGCCGTGCGGGAAAAACTCCCCACCGTTGGGGAGGGGAATTTTATCTACCTGGGGGAAGGTGAGGCTCCTGCCGGGTATGTACATTATGAAGATGTGCTCAGGGGGGGCGATCCGGGAGAACCGGCGGTGATGGTAGACGCGGCGGACCCCTGGGTAATCATGTATACCTCCGGCACCACCGGCCGCCCCAAGGGGGTTGTGCGCACCCACGAAAGTTACCTGGGGCAGTACCTGTTGAGCAATATCAACATGGGCGTCCGGCCGACCGATAAAACGCTGATGGTCATGCCCATGTGCCACGTCAATTCGACGTATTACTCTTTTGCCTATACTTACGTAGGCGCCCCGGTGATGGTTTATAACCTGATCAGTTTCGATCCGGAGGATCTGCTGAAAACAATCAGTGAATTTAAGGTGACCTTTACTTCCCTGGTACCCACCCATTACGTGATGATTTTGTCCCTGCCCGAGGCGGTGAAGCGCAAATACGACGTCAGCAGCATCAGACAGCTTTTGATTTCTTCGGCGCCGGCCCGGGAAGATTTGAAGCTGGCCATCATGGATTTCTTTAAGTCCGCGGAGCTGTGGGAGGCTTACGGCTCCACGGAAGCCGGCTTAATCACCTACCTGCGCCCGGAAGACCAGTTTAAAAAGCTGGGTTCCATCGGCAAAGAGATCTTTGGTATCGACCAGATCAAACTGCTGGACGAAAACGGCAACGAGGTGCCCGACGGGGAAGTGGGCGAGCTTTATACCCGTTCGCCCGCTACGTTTAAGGAGTACTGGAAAGATCCCGTAAAAACCAGGGAAGCTTTCCGGGGGGAATGGTGCACCGTAGGGGATATGGCCAGGAGAGACCCGGAAGGGTATTACTACCTGGTGGACCGCAAGGCAAACATGATCATTTCCGGGGGCGAAAATATTTACCCCTCGGAGGTGGAAGCCGTCGTGGCCAAACACCCGGCCGTCAAGGACGTGGCCGTCATCGGCGTGCCGGACGTCAAGTGGGGGGAAATGGTCAAAGCGGTGGTCGTGCTGCGCCAGGGATATTCCCCGGACGAAGCGCTGGCCGGGGAGATTATGGCGTTTTGCCGGGGAAAAATAGCGGATTATAAGCGGCCCCGGGCGGTGGATTTTATCTCCGACGATGAAATGCCCCGCACGCCGACGGGGAAAATTCTCCACCGGAAGCTCCGGGAAAAACAGGCCGGGTCCGGATAAACGCGCTGGAAAGGAGCCTGGGTGACGGTTCTGGGGTCTCCCGGAGCCGGAAAAGCAATGCCGAACAGCAAAAAAATCCTCGGTGAACTGCAAAGCGTTTTAAGCGATCCCGCCCCGGCAGTGAAAAGAATTGCGGCGGAAAAAATCGTCCGGGTGGTCGGCCATTTGCCTACTGACGTTCCGGAAGAACTGGTGCACGCGGCAGGGGCCTACCCCTTCGGGGTGGTTGCCTACGACGGAGGGCAAATCAACCGGGCGAACGCGCACCTGCAGATGTGGGCCTGTTCGCTGATCCGGTGCGCGTTTGGGATGGCGCTGGCCGGAAAGCTCGATTTTTTGCAGGGATTGATTGTCCCGACGATTTGTGATACGACCAGAACGGTTTATACCATCTGGAAAAAAGTCCGGCCCTTTAATTTCATGGAAGCTTTCCTGCTGCCCAGGCAGCTGGACCGCCCCAGCGCTAAAAATTACCTGCTGGGTGAAATGGGGCGCTTGAAGGCCCGGCTGGAGCAGTTTACCGACCGGAAAATTACAGCCGCGGACCTGCAGAACAGTATCCGCCTGTACAACCGCAACCGCGCCCTTTTGCGGCGGCTTTACGATTTTCACGTCCGCTGCCCGGATTTGCTCGGCAACCGGGCGGTGTACGACGTCATCAAGTCATCTTTGATCCTCCCCAAGGAAGAGCACAACCTGCTGGCGGACCGGCTGCTCGGCGCCCTGGAGCAGGAGGCCGGGAAGCAAAAGTCCGGAAAGGCCAAAACCAGAGTGCGGGTAATCTTGAGCGGTAAACTGGGGGAGCCGCCGGCTTTGCTGGATATTTTAGACGAGGCGGGAGCCGTCTGCGTCGGCGACGACCTTTGCACCGGGTACCGGTACATCACCGGCGACGCGGCGGAGAACGGCGATCCCTACGTAGCCCTGGCCGAGCGGCAGCTGACGCGGGTGGCGGCGGCCTGTTTTACCAATAAGAAACAGGACCGGCCGGACTTTCTGCTGCGCAAGGTCCGGGAGACGGGGGCGAACGGCGTGATCTTCGTTCATTTAAAGTTTTGCGAGCCGGAGAATTACGATTACCCCTTCCTGGAGGAAACCCTCAACGCCGCCGGAATACCCTCCTTAAGGGTCGAGACAGAGGTGGGCAGTGAGTCTTTAGGGCAGATCAGGACGAGGATCGGGGCCTTTATAGAAATGCTGGACGCAGCTAATTGAGTATGATGTCCCCCGAATTATTTATCTGGAGGAGGCAAAATAAATGGCGACGCCTTTTCGCAACGCCGGCCGGCTAAAAGAGATTATGGCCGATTACTACGCTCAGGGCGCGCAGGCCAAAGAGCGCGGCGTCCCGGTGGTCTGGGTGACGGCTGTTTTTCCGGTGGAAATCGTCTACGCCGCCGGGCTTTTCCCGTATTACCCGGAAAACTTCGGCGCCCTGGCGGCGGCCCGGAAAGTCACCGAAAAGCTGTCCGCCGCTGCGGAAGCGCGCGGTTACTACGCCGATCTTTGCGGCTACGCCCGCTGCGGCCTGGGCGACGCCTATGCAAAAGAACACCCGGTGGGGGAAATCGTCCGGCCCGATCTCGTCTTCAGCTGCAATACCCAGTGCGGCAGCCTGCAGAAATGGTTCGAGGAGGCGGGCCGTTTTTACCGGGTTCCTTACTTTTTGCTGGACGCGCCCTTCATCGAGGGGGCATCGACGACCTTAATCAAAAGGTATTTCGTCGAGCAGATGGAGGAAATGATTGATTTTATCGAAGTGTATACGGGAAGACAGTTCGATTTTGACCGGTTGCTCGAGGTGCTGGCCCTGGCCAACGAGGCCTGCCGCCTGTGGAACGAAATTCTCGAAACGGCGGCGCTCACACCGGCCCCTTTCGGCTTTTTCGACGCCTGTTTTCACATGGCGCCGATCGTTACGCTGCGGGGCACCCCGGCCGCCGTTGCTTATTACCGGGAATTAAAGAAGGAACTGGAAGAAAGAATCGAGAAAAAGATTTCCGCTGTGCCCAACGAGCGCTTTAAAATCTACTGGGACCACCTCCCGGTCTGGCCGCGGCTGCGCTGGTTCGCCGAGCTGTTTGCGGAAAACGGCGCCCTGGTGGCCGTTTCCCAGTACACCCATTCCTGGACCCACCGTTTCGACCTGGAAAGGCCTCTGGAAAGCATGGCGGAAACTTACACCGAACAGTTCGTCAACCGGGGTTTTGACTACCGCGTTCAGCTGAAAATAGACATGATGAAAAAGTATAAAGTGGACGGCTTCGTTTTGTTTTCCAACCGGAGCTGCAAGCCGACGTCCTTCGGCCTCTACGATAAGCAGAAAATAATTTCGGAGCGCACCGGCCTGCCAGGGATCGTCTTCGAAGCGGACATGGCCGATCAGCGGTATTTTACCGAGGAACAAATCCGATGGAAGTTCTCGATCTTTTTTGAACAGCTGCAAAAGAGGGCGTAAGGCGGGCCAGGAGGATAAACAGGCGGAACCGGAGAAAATAACTGATTAATAAGACGAAAGGGGAGGCGAAAGTTTTCATGGAAGTCAAAAAAATTGGTGTTTTGGGTGCCGGCGCCATGGGGGGAGGGATTGCCCAGGTGGCGGCCGCCGCGGGGTTTGACGTTGTGTTAAGCGATGTAGACAAAGCAATTGTCGACCGGGCGCTCGGGCGAATGAACGATTTTCTGGCCAAAAGCGTGGAAAAGGGGAAAATGACGCCCGAACAGAAGGAAGCCGTTTTAGGCCGGATCAGTACCGCCACCGGCATCGGCGAAGCTTTTGCCGGCGCGGATCTGGTCATCGAGGCCATCATCGAGGATCTGCAGGCCAAAAAGGAAGCCTTTGCGAAACTGGACGCGATTTGCAAACCCGAAGCTTTCCTGGCTACCAACACTTCTTCCATGTCCATCACGGTGATTGCGGCGGCTACGAAACGGCCCGAAAAAGTTGCCGGGATGCACTTTTTTAACCCGCCGCCGATCATGAAACTGGTGGAAATCATCCGGGGCTACGCCACCAGCGACGAAACCGTCGCGGTGCTTTCCGCCGTGGCGCAAAAAATGGGTAAAACCACCGTGGAGGTAAAGAAAGACTCCCCCGGTTTTATTGTCAACCGGGTTTTGATGGCCCAGTTCATCGAGGCGATCCGCCTGTTGGAGGAAGGGGTGGCGACGGTCGAGGATATCGACACGGCGGTGAAGCTTGGTTTGAACTACCCCATGGGGCCTTTCGAACTGCAGGACTTTGCCGGGGTGGACATCGGCTACCACGTGGCCAACTACTTCTGTGAAGAGTTTAAAGATACCCGCTGGAACCCGCCACTGGCGCTCAAGACCCTCATCCGGGCCGGCCGCCTGGGCCGGAAAACCGGGGCGGGCTGGTATACGTACGGGAAAAAGTAAGGAAGGCCGGAGGCCCAAAGGCACAAAGAAAAATGCATTGTGGGATACTGACTTTGTACCTTTGGGCCCGGGAAATTTGGGGCCTGCTCTATAATTTAACTTCATTTAGGTTCCAGGCGTCTTTGCGGTTACCTATTTAGTGAAATTTTCTAAAAAGCAGGTGAACCAGATGAAAAAAATCATGTCCGGCAACGAAGCCATCGCCTACGGGGCTTACCTGGCCGGGATCAAAATGGGCGCCGGCTACCCCGGCACCCCGAGCACGGAAATCCTGGAAAACTTCGCCCGGTACCCGGGGGTTTACGCGGAGTGGTCGGTCAACGAAAAAGTGGCTTTAGATGTGGGCGTCGGGGCCGCCTACGCCGGCGCCCGCGCCCTGGTGACCATGAAGCACGTGGGTTTGAACGTGGCCGCGGATTCCCTCTTTTACGTCGCCTACACCGGGATGAAGGGGAGCCTGGTGATTGTCAACGCCGACGACCCCAGCCTGCACAGCTCCCAGAACGAGCAGGACAACCGCCACTACGCCCGGTTCGCCAAAGTGCCCATGCTCGAGCCCGCCGACGCTGAAGAGGCCAAGTGCTTTGTAAAATACGCCGTGGAAATCAGCGAAACCTTCGACACACCGGTAATCATCCGGACCACCACCCGGTTGTCCCACTCCCGGGCGGTCGTTTCCCTGGAGGAAGAACCGGCGAGGGAGGCGTCCCCGGCCGAACCGGCGGCTTACGAGCGTAACCCGGCCAAGTACGTGATGGTTCCGGCCAACGCCCGGGCGCGCCACCCGGTGGTGGAGGATAGATTAAAGAAACTGGCCGCTTACGCCGAAACTGCTCCCTTCAACTGCCTCGAAGATGGCGACAGTGCGCTCGGGATCATTACTTCGGGGGTCGTCTACCAGTACGCCAGAGAAGTATTCCCCACCGCCACTTTTTTAAAACTGGGGATGGTTTACCCCCTCCCGGCGGGTTTAATTCGCGAACTGGCCGGACGGGTCAAGCAGGTCTTGGTGATCGAGGAACTGGATCCCTTTCTTGAAGAACAGGTCAGGCTTTTGGGCATTCCCGCCCGCGGGAAAGACATCTTCCCGAACCTCTACGAGTTCAGCCCCGGCCGGGTCCGCCAGTGCGCCGCCGAAGCCGGGCTCATTTCTCCGCAAGAAAAGAAAACCTTTTCTATCCCGGCCCTGCCGGCCCGCCCCCCCATGCTCTGCCCGGGCTGCGGGCACCGGGGCGTTTTCTACGCCCTGCAGCGCCTGCGCACCGCCACCTTCGGCGACATCGGCTGTTACACTCTGGGTGCCGCCCCCCCGCTTTCCGCCCTGCACACCTGCGGGTGCATGGGGGCGAGCATCGGGGTGGTGCACGGCGTGGATAAAGTCGGGGTGAAGGACCGCACCGTGGCCGTCATCGGCGACTCCACCTTCTTCCACAGCGGCGTGGCGCCCTTGATTAACGTTTTTTACAACCGGGGCACGAGCACCGTGATTGTTTTAGACAACCGGGTCACGGCCATGACCGGGCACCAGCCGCATCCCGGCAGCGGCAAAACTTTAATGGGTGAAGAAGCGCCGCTGATCAGCGTGGAAGAAGTAGCCCGGGGGATCGGTTTTAAAAAAATAGACGTGGTCGACCCGTACGACTTCAAAAACGTGGTGGAAACCATCAAAGAGCACGTTAAATCCGGGGAACCTTCGGTCATCGTCGCCCGGCACCCCTGCGTGCTCTATACCAGGGAGCGCCACGCCCCCTACACGGTCAATCTTCAAGCTTGCAACGAATGCGGCAACTGCCTGCGGATCGGCTGTTCGCCCATCGGCAAAGTCGAAGGAGGCGTGGCCATCGACGCCTCTTTGTGCATCGGCTGCGGCTTCTGCGCCGCCGTCTGCAACCAGAACGCCATCACCCAGGTATCTTGATTTTGGAGGTGAACAGATGAAAAAGATCGACTTTCTCTTTGCCGGCGTGGGCGGGCAGGGCACCATCCTGGCCAGCGATATTTTAGCGGAAGTGGGCCTGCGCTGCGGGTACGCCGTGAAAAAGTCGGAGGTCCACGGCATGTCCCAGCGGGGTGGGGCGGTGGAGAGCCACGTCCGCTGGGGGGAAAAGGTCTACTCCCCTTTAATTGAAGAAGGGAGCGCGGACTACCTTTTGGGGTTTGAAATGCTGGAGGCGGCCCGCTGGCCCCACTTCCTGGCCCCCGGGGCGACGGCCCTGGTGAACCGCCACCGGATCATGCCCCCCGCAGTGAACCTGGGCCAGGCCAGATATCCGGAAGAAAAGGAAATAGAGGATATCTTAAGCCAGGCCGGCGCCCGGGTGGTCTGGGTCGAAGGGGCGGCGAAGGCCCGGGAGTTGGGCAGCCCGGCCGTGGCGGGAGTGGTGCTGCTCGGCACCCTATCGAATTATTTAGCCGAACCCGTCGAAATCTGGCGGGCCGTCATCGAGGAAATGGTCCCCCCGAAGTTCAAGGAGTTGAACGTAAAGGCTTTTCAGGCGGGGCGGGAAATGACGGCAAAAAATAAATAATTAATAGGGAGGCATTTTTATGTACTCAAAAGCATTTATTCCTTACCGCGGATACTTCAGTTCCCCCTTCGCCCGCTGGCAGGGGAGCCTGCAAAATGAAAACGCCATCGAATTAGGGGCGATAACCGCCAGGAGGTGGCTGGCGGCAAAGGATCTGGATGCAAAGATATTTGAATACCTCTATTTGGGGAAAACCATCGGGCAACTGCACACCTTTTACGCCGCCCCCTGGGCGGCCGCCCTCATGGGAGCTACGGAAATTCCCGGCTGTCATATCCCGCAGGCGTGTTCCACCTCCACCACCTGTATAAGTCTGGCAGCGGCGGGCATTGAAACAGGTCTTTACAAAACTGTATTCTGCCTGATGACAGACCGTTGTTCCAACGGCCCGCACACTATCTGGCCCAATCCCATGGGTCCCGGCGGGGAGGTAATTTCGGAGGACTGGATGATGGACAACTTCAATAAAGATCCCTGGGGAGGGGTCGCCATGATCCAGACGGCGGAAAACGTGGTTAAAAAGGTGGGCGGGATTACCAAAGAAGACTGCGATGAGGTAACCTATAGACGTTACGAGCAGTACCAGGACGCCCTGGCCAATGACCGGGAGTTCCAGAAGCGTTACATGTTTCCCGTGGAATATAAAAAGGGCAAAAAAGAAACCGCGTTACTTGAAGCGGACGAAGGCGTGGTTCCCACAACCAGGGAAGGACTGGCCAGATTGAAACCGGTTATTGAGGGAGGGGTACACTCATTCGGCGCCCAAACCCACCCGGCCGACGGCAACTGTGGAATTATTTTAACCACCCGGGAAAAAGCGCGGGAACTCAGTGCCGACAGCAGCATCGAAATACAGGTAGTTTCCTATGGTTTTGCCCGCGCCCTCAAGGCTCATATGGCGATGGCCGTGGTACCGGCGGCAAGAATGGCGCTGGAAAAAGCGGGGATTGACATCGGGGACGTCAGGGCTATCAAGACGCATAATCCCTTTGCGGCCAACGATCTATACCTTGCCCGGGAAATGAACATTGACGTCATGAAATTCAATAATTACGGTTCTTCACTTATTTACGGACATCCCCAGGGACCTACCGCCGGCCGTGGAATTATTGAAATGATTGAAGAGCTGGTTATCCTCGGGGGCGGTTACGGGCTGTTTACGGGATGTGCGGCCGGGGATACCGGTGCGGCCCTGGTCGTCAAGGTGTCCTGAGGGTGATTGTAACCGACCGGGGGAATTGCCGCTCTTAAATCCGGCCGGTCCTGATCCGGCAGCCCTGATCAAATCTCGAAGGCCTTATTTTGCCTGTTCAGCAGGGTAATCGCCTGGGAGCGGTTTTTTACCCCCAGTTTCCGGTAAATGCTCCGCAGGTGAGTCTTGACGGTGTCGATGGCCAGATGGGTTTTACTGGAGATTTCCTTGTTGGTCAGCCCCTGGGCCAGATATTTCAGTACCTCGTTTTCCCGGGGCGTAAGGCCCTTGCCTTCAAGTTCCACCCGGCTTTTCAGCTGGGTTAAAAAGCCCTGGGTCATTTTGGCGTAATCGTTGACCAGCTGTCCGATTAAGGAAGGGTCGATCACGGTTTCCCCGTGGTAGACCCTTTTGATGCTTTCGGCCAGTTTTTCCTGGGAAACCTGCTTTAAGAGGTAACCGGCGGCGCCGGCCTGCAGGGAAAGCCGGACCGACTCCATATCTTCGTAGATGGTCAGGATGAGCACTTTGACCTCGGGAAATTTTGCTTTAATTTCCCGGGTGGCGTCCAGCCCGTTTTTATCCTTCATTTTAATGTCCATTAAAATCACGTCGGGAACAGTATGGGCGAGAAATTCCAGCGCCTCGAAAGCGCTTTCGCAAGAGCCGGCAATTTGCAGATCCGGATAAGAACTGAGCATGGCCACCAGCCCTTCCCTGATCATCAGGTGGTCGTCGACGATGAGCAGTTTGATGGTGGACATCGGGAACACCTCCTGAAAACAGTCGTCGGTCGTCAGTCGTCGGGATAGCCGGAATTCGCTAAAGCGAATTCCGGATTGAACTCGCTTCGATAAGTTAAGGCCTGATCCTTAGCTTATTTGTCTCTCTAATGGATTCGGTGCCGGCGTCGGGATGGTGACGGTTATTGTAGTTCCCCACCCTAACCGGGATTCGATCTGGCACGTTCCGCCCAGCAGGTGCACACGCTCCTGAACGCTGGCCAGTCCAAGGTTTCCGTATGACCTGTTCCTTGCCGGGGGGGTGTAATTAAATCCCACGCCGTTGTCTTTGACCACCAAAACAGTTTTTTCTTTCCCGTTAATTAAAATCACCTGGGCCTTGGTGGCCTGCGAATGCTTGATCACGTTGGCCAGCAGTTCCTGGAGGATGCGGTAAAGGTTCATTTCGAACCGGGCCGGCAGGCGCTGGCTGGGGCCTTCCATGGCCAGTTCAAATTTAATTGCGCTTTCCTCCTGCAGGTTCCGGAGCAGGGTGCGGATGGCCGGGCCCAGGCCGTACGTATCTAAGATGACCGGCCGCAAATTATAAATGATTTTCCGGATATCTTTAATCTGCTGGCCCAGTAAATCCCGGATCTTGACCAGTTCCTGCCGGACTTCCTCGCCGGGGGCGCTTTCGTTGGTCAGCTTCTGCAGCCGGTACCAGATTCCCAAAATCGCCTGGATCACGCCGTCGTGGATTTCCGAGGCCACCCGTTTGCGTTCTTCTTCCTGGGCGGCGATGGACTTGGCCAGAATCTGCTGGAGGAGTTTTTCCTTCTGCTCCAGGTGTTCCACGAGGCGGGCGTTTTCGATGGCGATGGAGGCTTCTTTGGCCAGGGCGGAGATGATGGCCACCTCTTCCTGGTCAAAACCTTTGGCTTCCAGGGGCCGGTCCAGTTGCATGACCCCCAAAACCCTTTCTTTGGTCACGAGCGGGAACATAATAACCCAGCTGTAGGAGAAGTCGTTGATGATTTCTTCGGGCAGACCGCTTTTGATGTTGTCGGGAGTTAAAATCAGCGGTTCTTTTTCCTTGATAATTTTTACAAAAGCCGGAAAAGGGGGCAGCCCTTTTTGGGCCTTGAATTTTTTGCGCAGTTCCGGATCGTAGCTGCCCACGGCCACCTCCGGGATGATCGCGCCCTTTTGTTCGTCGAACAGGAAGATTGCGCAGCGGGCGTTGAAAATGTCCGCCGCCAGCTGGGCCACAACGTGGAGAACCTGTTTCAGATTTAAAACAGAGTTAATGGTGCAGACAGTTTCCATCCAGAGGGACAGCTTTCTTAAGGCGCCGTGCTTTTGCCCCCGGTAAACGGATTCCTGCAGGATGTTGGCAATATGCCTGCCCAGGGAAATCGCCTTGTTGGCCGGGTTTACGGGGTTATCCATAGACATCTTGAAAACGGCGATTTCCATGATGCTGAGCGGGTCAAAAGCCCGCAGCACCACCGGAATCGCAGTCGAAAAGGAGGGTTGCAAAAGGGCCATGACGTCCGTCCGCCCGGCATGCCGGTTAAATTCCTGAAGATAAAGGGCGGTATGGTCGGCAGCCGGCCTGTCTTTGCTTTCTCCGGGGACCCGGGCTGACTTTAGGCTGGCCAGCAGGGTTTTGTCGGCAAAAATGAGCAGGCCGGCGGAGGAAAATTCATAATAATCGACGGCCGACTTTAAAACTTCCCGCAAATTGTTCTGAAGTCTTTTGGAAATTTTAAAGCTGGAATTTATTTTACAGACAAACAATAATTCGGGTTCCTGCACACAGATCACCTCGCTACGCTCTCAAGCTAAACCTTTTGGATGAGGAGAGTTGATTCTTTTAGATAATTATAAGATTTAATTGCTTTGTCCGAAAACCTTCTTTTTATGCTTACCGCTTATATTTTTAGACACTTTAAAATTAATTCCTGCTTGCCGGGTAAAAAATCACCCGGGTGAATTAAAATCACTCTATCGAATTACCCCTGGAAGCCAGCTCAGGATATAACTTTTTCCGTTCTTTGGAGTGATTTTCGGCACCATTTTTTTCTTCTATAATGTTTTTGGAGGGCATGTGAACTAACATACGTCCACCTGATATATTAACGAATAGTCATAAAAATAAAAAACTCATAAAAATTAGGAAAGGTGGTTTCAGAAATGATAAGTAAGGATAAGACGATGAGATTAAAAATTTTTCAAAAAAGACTTTCGGAGCTGGAAGTAGATGCGGCTGTCCTGGTTCTTTCCAGGGATATTTTTTATTATACCGGAACAGCCCAGCCTTGTATTTTAGCAGTAACCCAAACCGATTATTTTTTGATTGTAAGAAGGGCGTTAGACTTTGTGTTGAACGAGACTTGGATAGACGCCAGTAAAATACTAAAAAACGGCAGTTTCAAGGAAGTATTGTTAAGATTGAATGAAGCAGGCATAAAGAAGGGGAAATTGGGGCTGGAAATGGATGTTCTCCCTGCAGAACTGTTTTTAAAGATAATGAAAATATTTGCCGATTTCAAACCCGTTAATATTTCCGAAGAAATAATAAGGCAGAGAATGAAAAAGGATCAGGATGAAATCGACTTAATTAGAACGGCGTGCAAGATAATGAATGCCGGCCACCAAAGAGTTCTGGAAGTGCTTTCGGAAGGAATGACAGAGCTGGAACTTGCGGCGGAAGTTGAATATGCCCATCGAAAAGCAGGGCACGAAGGAATATTGTCGATGCGAAATTTTGATTTTTATATCAGCCGTGGCCCGCTTTCTTCCGGTGAAAACTTGTTTAAAGTAAGTGGTTTTTCGAATACAATTACCGGTATCGGTCTTAGTCCGGCGGTACCCGCGGGACCGTCTTTAAGGAAAATAAAAAGCGGAGATATAATTATAGTCGATATACCTACCTGTCACCAGGGTTATCATTGTGATGAAACGCGTACATATGTTTTGGGTAAGGCCGGTGCAGAGGTTACAGATTTATTTAAATCTCTCAGGGATATTTCAGATCATGTCCTCGCTTCTTTAAAAGACGGAATAAAGTGTAGTGAGTTATTTGGGACAGCGTATGCCTGTGCCCGGCGCTTAGGCGTCGAAGATTATTTTCTGGGGTTGGAACCGAGGAAGGGCAACTTTATTGGTCACGGAATAGGCCTGGATGCTAATGAGCCACCTATATTATTTGAAAGATCGGACTTTGTCTTGAGAAGTAATTTTGTAATAACGATTGAAATTCATTTGACGCACCCGGAACATGGGGCGGTAAAACTGGAAGACATGGTTTTAATTAAAGAAAATGGGTGTGAAATTTTATCTGTTACTGAAAGGGATTTGTTTTTAGTATAGGTGGCTGAATACCGGCATCGTGACTAATAACCCAAACCAGAACCGCCCACCCGCCACCGCTGATTATCAAAAACTGCTCCCCGTAACCAAAAAAGGTTAATCCTCATTTCACCCGCTGTTTAACCTGGCTTTCATGCTTTTAAGCGATTTTATTTAATCTCTCTTTCCTTTACAATCTACTTACAATTAGAGTAGTCAGCTCTGAACCACAGGGGACGGCAATTGTTGGGTTATTTGGGGGCGGGAAAGCGACCGGCTGCTTTTGCTTCCATATACCGGAGGAAATGCTGTATGCGGCGCAGCTTCAAGGCTGTGACTGTTTAAGATGTCCTGAAGGGTTAAAAGATACTTAAGAGGTGTTTAAAAATGAGGTACGCAGAAACAGGGTATAATTTAGAAATTGATCTATCCCGGGGAAGCATTGAAAGAGTAGAAACCGACCCAAGATTAACCGAACTTCACCTGGGGGGGCTGGGTACCAGCGCCAGGATATTATGGGATAGGGTTCCTCCTGAAGTAGAACCATTTTCACCCGATAATCTTTTGATCTTTAGCACTGGTCTTTTATGTGGTACACCTGCCCCGGGAGCTAACCGGACCATTGTTTCGTCCTTTTCTCCCCAGACTCTTTTTATGGCGTATTCAATGATGGGAGGGTTTTGGGCGCCTGAATTGAAGCAGGCCGGTTACGACAAAGTAATCATCCGCGGCAAATCTCCCCGTCTTGTATATCTGTGGATAAACAATGACAAAGTAGAAATCCGTGATGCATCTCATTTAAAGGGGAAGGGTGCCATCGAAACCGCACGACTTATCCGGGAGGAGCTGAAAGACCCCAAAATCCAGGTACTTGCAATTGGTCTCGCCGGCGAAAACAGGGTACATTTTGCCTCCATTGAACACATGAGATCAAGCGCCAGTCGATTGGGGCTGGGCGCCATTATGGGAGACAAGGGAGTAAAGGCGATCGCGGTCCGGGGAACAAAGGATCTGAATATTGCCCGGCCTGCCGGGTTTATAGAACTTTGTAATGGAATTTTAAAATATATAGAATGGCGAAGGGAACATCCCATTAAAGGGGTGCCGCCTATTCTGGCCTACATTGGTTCGCCCCAGGAGATGGCAATCCACGATGAGGAATGGCACACCACAGGTTTCTCCTGGGGGCATGCACGCCACAGGAGAAAAGATTTTTGGACCGAGGAGATTGCAAAGCGATGGAAGGAGATTCAGGACAGTGCAGTCGAGCGGTTGATAAGTTGCTATAACTGTCCAATGAAATGCGGAGGAATAATCCGCCACCCGGAACTTGAAAGATACATGATGAAATGCTACTCAAAACTTACCTACGTAATGGCGGCCATGGCAGATGATCTTGCCTTTGGTTTCAGAATTGCCGGTCTTGCCCAGGAGTATGGAGTAGATGGATTTACAACGCCCCAGGTGATGGCTTTTGCGATTGAACTTTACGAAGCCGGTATTTTGACCGACAGGGATATGCCGGGATTCCCCTCCAGTAACGAGGAGAGATTTTTCTGGTTACTGGATAAGATCGTCAGAAGAGAAGGTATCGGAGATATCCTGGCCGATGGGGTATACTGGGCAGCCCGCAAGATCGGCAAAGGGGCGGAGGCCTTTGATCATAATACCACCAGGAAACATGAGCAGATGGTCATTAAGCTGGGCATGCTTAATCCCATCTATTACCTTATGTACGCTACGGGAGAAAAGTCAAATATCACCCAAATTGAAGGGCAAATTCCCCAGGCACCTCTTCCGAAAGAGGTGAGAGAGGAGTTTGTGGCAGATTGGCCCCACCTTCCGCGTTGGTATGAAAAGGAATTTAAGGAGTTTATTTTGAAATGGGAACCACGGGGAGAATATGCGTTGCCGTTTTACCCGCCTCCCGACTTGATTTGTAAACTGGTTGAATGGCAGGAGACCATGCATTACATTGACGATAGCACGGGAATCTGTGCAGGTCTGTCGTCTTTTCCCATCAAACCTCCGTACCATATAAACAATTTACCACAAATCATCTCGGCGGCAGCCGGGTTGGACCTCGATGATGCAGAACTGTGGAAAATAGCCCGGCGAAACCGGAATATGGTTAGAGCCAATAACATTATAAGAGGCTTAAGAAGAAAGGACGAACGTCCTCCAGACGATCACTGGAAGAAAAGGTTCCCTGATTACGAGTCAAAGTTACAGGATGAGTATTATCAATTCAGGGGTTGGAATAAGGAAGGCATCCCTACTAAAGAGACATTGAATGAATTAGGTCTCGACTTCGTCGGAGAGGAATTTGAACGAAGGGGAATTTTGTAAAATGAAAAAGAAGATAAAAGTAATCAAGATTGATGCTGAAAAATGCAATGGTTGTCGAGCTTGCGAGGTAATCTGTTCCGCCTTTCACGCCAAACCAAAGTATAGCAGTAGTAATACTGCCAGATCCAGAATCAGGATACATTTTGACCCGCTCAGGAATGTTTATATTCCGGTTTTTTCCAGCTTTTATACTCCTGCGGAATGTGCGAGCAGAAACAAATACATTATCAACGGAACAGAGTATGACGAGTGCGTCTTCTGTGGGGCCTCCTGTCCATCCAGGGACCTTTTCAAAGAGCCGGATTCGGGACTTCCTCTAAAATGTGACAGCTGTGAAGACGATCCACCGCTTGAAAAACCAATGTGCGTTCAATGGTGCCTGGCCGACGCCCTGACTTACGAAGAAAGGGAAGAAGAAGCCGAAGAAGAAGTGAAGCTGGACGAACTGGAAACGGGACTGGAATCATTGATCGACCAGTTTGGGTGGCAAAAGGTAATTGATACCGTTGCCCGCCTGACCCAAAAAGATTAGGCGAAAGAAGAGGAAATCATGGAGACCGTAACCCCCTTCAAAGAAGTAATCGAGGAGATCAGACAGAGCGGCGGAGACGCCGTCAAATACTGCTACCAGTGCGGAAAGTGCGATACTGTTTGTCCCTGGAACAGGGTCCGGTCCTTCAGTATGCGCCGGTTAATCCGCGAAGCCGTATTCGGTTTGACGGAAATAGAGCACGAAGAAATCTGGCGCTGCACCACCTGCGGAAAGTGCCCGGCGGTTTGCCCCCGGGACGTCAAGCAGATCAATAACATGGTGGCCCTGCGCAGGATCGCGACGGGATACGGCGTTTTTCCCGGCGGGGTCAAGCCCGTCCGCACCGTAACCGCGGGCCTCAC